>CAYRQC010000173.1:0-5357 GCA_964426265.1 uncultured Phycisphaerales bacterium
GCAGCATGGCATGGTCGCGCGTACTGGGGCGCGATGCGGTGGCGATTTGGGGGGCGCCCGTGGTGACGGGCGCGGCGCGGGACACTCGGCCCAATGTCCTCTTCTATGTCATCGACGGCGGCGGCGCGGATCAGATGTCGCTGTTCGGCTACGAGCGGCCGACGACGCCGTTCCTCGAGGAGCTGGCGAAGGAGGGCATCGTCTTCGAGCGCGCCTTCTCGAGCGCCACGTGGACGCAGCCCTCGACCGCCGCGTTCATGACCGGACTGCAACACAGCGTGCTCGGGGGGCTGCGACGCGGGCTCCACAGCACCCCGGTGCCCGACGCGGCGGTCACGATGGCCGAGCACTTCCGCCGCGGAGGGTGGTTCACGGCCTCGCTCACGACCAATCCGAACTGTGCGCGCGTCATCGGCCTGCAGCGCGGCGTCGACGTGATGGATGACACCATCGACGAAGAGGTCGAACCGTCGTCGCTCTCGATCCATAAGCGTTTCTTCGAGCTGCGCGCGCAGTATCCGTCGACGCCGTGGTGGGTCCACATCCAGACCACCGACGTGCACGAGCCCAATCATCCAGCAGAGCCGTTCGCGGGACGCTTCGTGCCGGCCGCCGGCCGCAAGCAGCTCGAGCAGTGGGACGACCAGCTCTACGAGGCGAGCAACGGCCTGTTCGGCACGACCAGCATGCTCCATTTCTACGACGAGGGGCTGCGGCTCGCGGGCCTCGACCGACACGCCTACTACGACGGTCGCCGCGGCCTGTATGACGAGACGATGATCCAGCAGGACGATGCGCTGAGGCGCTTCGTGCAGCAGTTGAAGGAGTCGGGCGACTGGGAGAACACAATCCTCGTCATCGGCGCGGATCACGGCCACCCGGCGGGCACCTTCGCGCGCTGGGGCCGGGGGTTGTTCGAGCCGAAACCGCCGGAGTGGGAGGGCGCGCTGTTCGACTCCTACTCGACGCGCGTGCCGCTGCTCGTGGTTTGGCCCGGACACCTGCCGGGCGGGCGGCGCATCGCGGAGCCGGTCTCGATGATCGACGTGCTGCCCACGCTGCTCGACCTGACCGGGCTGCCACCCGCGGAAGTCTCGCAGGGCCGCTCGCTTGCCGATGCGCTGCGCGGCGCGCCACTGCCCGAGGTGCCGGTGCTCTTCGACGAGGTGCGTGTGGACGAGGCCACGGGCGAGTACATCGGCAACATCGAGGCGATCGACGGCCGGTGGGGCGCGTCGCTGGAGATCGGTCCGACGTCGCAAGGGGGCGACTCGGAGCATGGCCGCCACGCGGTGCCGGCCGGCGGCCGTTGGGGCGCCGTGCATCCGTGGTTCGCGGATGCTCCGCGTCTCTTGCTCTACGACCTGGCCGCGGACCGCTTCGTACGGCACGCCGTGAACGACGAGCACCCCGATCTCGTGCAGAAGTACGAGAAGCTGCTGCTCGAGCGTTGGAAGGCCCACCTCGCGCTCGCGCAGCGTTTCCAACAGGCAGGCGGCGCGGAGCTGACGCTGGAGCAGCTCGAGCAGCTCAGGAACCTGGGGTACGTGCGCTGAGGGTCGACGCTGGCATCGGCGATGCCGAGCCAGACGCTCGCTCGGCCGACCGCGCGGCGTTACTCGCTTACGGCGAGGCACTCCCGGAACTCGAGCCAACGGTGAGCGAGCTCGGCTTGCAGCTTCGGATCCGGGTGAGGCGGACCGGCGAGACGTTTGTCGTTCTCGCGGAGCTGGTTCGCTCGCGGCCTTGCGGACGGCCAGAGCCAGAAGGCGCGATGGCGTCCGACGGCTCCGATCAGCGTGTCGTCGCCCGTCGCGAAGAAACCGCCGAAGCCGACCAGTCCGGTGATGTCGGTCAGCAGCGCGAGCGCCCAGGCGCGGCGCTCGGGCGACGCGTTCTTCTCGTCGAGGACGTCGAGCAGCACCGGCACGGCGTGCCAGCCAGTGCGGCAGAGCTCGTCGTCGGGCGTCGCCGGCGGACCGATCCAGTCGTGCTCGTCGGCGAGCAGCGCTTCGCTCACGAGCAGCGGGGGCGACGCGACGTCGATCGCGTCGAAGAGTGCGTGCAGCCGCCGGCGCTCCGATGGCGGCAGCTCGATCGGGCGCGCCACGACGCGGATCGTGAACTCGTCGGAGGTCGTGCAGATCCAGCCGTCGAGCGCGCCGCGGGTCTCGTCGAACTCGACGCCGTCGCAGGAGAAGAGACGCACGCGATGGTCGCCGGTCCGCCGGAGCTGCACGAGGTGGCCGAGCGACACGGAGCTCTCCCGTGACTTCCCGGGTGCGAGCGTCTCGAAGCGTCGCCCGCCGCGGTTGAGGACAAGGCGCTGCTCATCGACGGGACCGACCACGGTTCCATCGGGAGCGCGAGCTTCGACCCGGCAGGCCGACTCGTAACCGAGATCGCTGAAGGAGACGGTCTTTGATTCGACGTCGCGATTGCGAAGCCGGCAGCGGAGCGTTGGATCGTCCGGGAACGTCACCTCGATGATCGATCCGCCGACGATCTCGAGTGTGCATGGGTCGGCCTTCTTCTCGATCCGGCGCAGCACGGTCAACAGCGTCACGTCGAGAGGAACTGCGCCCGCGCTCTCCTCGACGTCGGTCGGCGCCGGTGGGTGCTCGTCCTCCTCGTCCGGAAAGCCGAAATTCGCGAACCGCTGACCGGCTTCCTGCCGGCTCTTCGACGTGGTCGCGAGCTCTTTCGCGAGGAACGCCTGCCAGCGCGCGCCGCCGCGCTCGATCACCTCGGTGAGGCAGGTGTCCGCGTCGTGAGGAGCGTTTTCGGAGAACGAGTGCCCTTGTTCGGCCTCGAGGTAGAGGCGCTCGAGCTCCGCGTTGGTCAGCGTGTGCAGCCAGCGCCGCGAGCCGGGTCGATGGAGCATCACGTCCCCAAGGTCGTGCACGCCCGGCTCGAACTTCTTCGACAGGTCGAGCGTGGCGGCGGCGCCGTGGAGGTTGCGGCCCTTGTCTTCCCACGGCTCGCGGATCAGGAGCCAGCGCTTCGATTCGCCGTCGGCCTCGGCAACGAGCGCGAATCGGAATCGACCGTCCCTGCCGGTAGTGACGCGCGGCCCGCTACCCATGCACCAGAACTCGAACGACTGGCTCGCGATCGGTTTCGATTCCTCGTCGACGATCCGGCCGGCGACCACCGGGAACCCGTGCAGACCGGGCGCCTCGAACTCGACCGTCGCGCCAGAGTGGATGGTGGCGCGCATCGTCGACGCGGTTGCGGATCTGCGCGACCCCGTGCTCGACACCGGGGAACCGGAGCACGACGCGGCCGGTCGGCGGGACGACGAGCTCCGGTGGTTTGCCGGTTGGATCGAGCCATAGCCGGATCTCCGCCCGCGGCCGGACCGGGAAGGCGAGCGTCTCCATGCGCCATTCCTGCGTCCGCCATCCCTTCGCGTGGGGGAAGCGGGCGCGGCCGTCCGATTCGCGGCTGATCACGACGCCGTCGAATCCCGCGGGCCACCCTTCGTCGACCGGCTCCTCCATCGTCCACGCCGACGTGACCGGGATCCCGCCGACCGGCTTGCCGTGGTCATCGACGACGAAGACGTCGAGCGACTCCTCGGGCGCCAGGCGGATCAAGGGCGGCACATCGTCACCCGCCGCGATGCGGAGCTCGCCGAAGTGATCGTCGGTGACCGCCATGAGGCGCACGTCGCCGGCGGGCCGCGCGAACTCGGCGGCGCCGTCGCCATCGGCGGTGAGCGTCGTGCCGAACTCGCGGCGCATCGTGTCGCGCTCGCACGGATCGAAGCCACGCTCGAGGCCGCACCCGCGCCGCTGGATCTCCGCTTCGAGCGCCGCGACGGCCGTGCAGGTGACGGTCGCGCCGCCGACCGGCGCCCCGGTCGCGTCGTCGACGACGAGGACGCGGATCGTCGCGCCTGGCTTCGGGTTCTCGGTCCGCGTCACCTGCTGCGGAACCACCAGCGAAGCCGCGACCACGACGAGCGATGAGGTCGCCTGGATCATCTGCTGCTCCACATGCGTCGCTCAGGGTCGGCGGACCAGCTCGACGGTCTGCGTGATGAACTCGCCGCTCGGGACGTCCACGTCGAATGGCGGCACCGTGCGATAGAAGCGAAGTTCGGGCAGCGTGACGCGCCAGCGGCCGGGCGACTCCACTTGCCACCACGTCCCGTAGTCCGCGACCGGGCCGCCGGTCGCTCGCACCTTGCCGGGTCCGGCGACCGGAGCCATCGTCACTTCGCCGCGATGAACGTCGTACCAGGGAAGCTCGGTCGTGCCGTCGACCAGTCGCAGGAACCCGTAGGCGGGAGGGGGGAGCTGCACCACTACGTTGGTTGCACCTTCCGGGTCGACGTCGATCCGATTCCAGTAATTGACGCGCGACACGCCGACGATGTAGGAGCCTGAGTCGCAGCCGAGTTCGGTCGAGATGACGCAACTTCCTTCGGGCAGTCCAGCAACGTGCACCGAAGCAGCGACCCGAACGGGCTGCGCGAGCAAGAGCTCGTACGGTGCCTCGAGGTTCTTGACGGTGAGGAACAAGCGTATCGGCGAGCCGAAAGCGTCCACGTTCTTGCGTTGCGCCATGAGTTCGGCAAGCGTGCTGGATCGCCTCGGCGAACTCTCTCGCCCTTCGGTCTCCTCTGCGGCCGAGTCGACTTCGATCCGATCCCATGCGTGATCGGGCGCGCTGACACACAGCACGCCGTTCCAATCGATCGACCCATTCCAATCGCTCGCCTGGACAAGGCACGGCGATGGGACATCGACCGCGAGCAGTTGGGTGTCGCCGGAGTTCCGACGATGGGTCTCAGTGCCTGGATGGCGCGGCCCGCCCCACGATGTCGATGCGCGGTCATGTAGCTGGACGATGGTGATCTGCGGCAGCTCCTCGCCCGACTCGGCATCGACCGCGCGGATGAGCACGCCGGGGTTCCGGCTGAGACTCCCGGCGCTCTCCTGCGCCACTGACGTCCATCCAGAACCACCAAGGAGGACAACGACGAGCGGCACCGCGCGCAAGGGACTTTCCTGTGTACTGGGTCTCATTCCACCATGCCGACGCCACCAGCGCAGGGCCTACCGCTCGTTGCTCGACGCGGCCGGTTGTCGCGCGGGAGCGGCGGTCACGTTCTCGTAGATCCACACGTAGGAGACGCGCTTCGGTCCGGGCGTAAGCGGTTCGAGTTCGCCCTCGATTGCCATGCGCTGCTTGCCGAGCAAGGCTCGCGCCTCCTTCTGGGTCGCAAGCACCTCGGCGTGCTTCTTCGCGGCAGCCTCTTCGTCGAGGCCCTTCGTTGCGGCCTCGAGTGCCTGCATGAGCGCTTCCGACTTTTCGTCCAGCAGCGCGGCTTGCGCCTGCAGCGCGGT
>CAYRQC010000174.1:0-10994 GCA_964426265.1 uncultured Phycisphaerales bacterium
AGCCGTAGGTGCCGGAGGCCGAGTTGCGGCCGTGCATGCTGATCGGCAGCGTCGCCCAGTCGCCTTCGAGGCCGAGTTCGCCCCATGTGTCGATGCTCTTCTCGTAGCCGGCCTTGCGCTGCTTGCCGAAGAGCGCGTCGACCTGCGCCAGCGTCATGCTCTTGATCGGGTTGTCCTTGTTGACGTAGACCGCAAGAGCGTCGATCGCGACCCGGATCTGGGTGGGCGGGTAGCCGTAGCGCCCCTCGAAGTCGTCGATCTCGGAGTCCTTCATCGCGCGGCTCATCGGGCCGAGCTGGGCGGTGCCGCCGATCAACGCCGGCGGGGCGGTCGAGCTGCCTTTGCCCTCGACCTGGATGCGGACGCTCGGGTACTGCGCCTTGAAGGACTCGGTCCAGAGAGTCATCAGGTTGTTCAGCGTGTCGGATCCGACCGAGCTCAAGTTGCCGGTGATCCCGGAGACCTTGCTGTAGGCGGGAAGGTTGGCGTCGACTTTCACGACGTCATCGCCATCGCCGCTCGGTGATCCGATCGGGGCCGCCAGGCCGGCCGGCGCCACCAGGGCTGCCAGCGAGAGTGATCCGGTCAGCGCCGCGGCCGCCATCCGGAGCCGATTCGTTCGAAGCATCATCGAGAGCCTCCTCGAGAGGGGTGGTTCCGGTCTTTCCTGTCGAGCGGGCACGGTAGGGCGCCGACGTGAAGCTTTGGTGAAGGCCGGGTGAAGCCAGCGCGTCGGAGCTTTGGCCTGCGCGGTCGCAGTCCCGCCCCTTCAGTCACCTACGGGAAACTGCCGAGAACGCGTTTCAGAGTGGAGGACTCTGATGAACCAGGCGTCGCGTGACCGTGCTACTGCCGCTTCCGGAGAGCTGCACGCGTTGGTGCTCGCGGGCGGTTTCGGACGCCGGCTCGAGCCCCTGACCCGCCGCCTCTTCGGCGAAGCGATCCCCAAGCAGTTCTGCCGCTTCGGCAGCAACCGCTCGCTCCTCCAGCAGACGATCGATCGGCTCGCCCCGCTGGTTCCGGCGAACCGCGTGACGGTGGTGGTCGATCGCAGCCAGGCCGCGCGCGCGCACAGTCAGCTCCGCGCCTACCACGGGCTCGCGCTGGTCGAACAGCCGTGCGATCGCGGGACCGCCGCCGGCGTGCTCCTGCCGCTGCTCGAGCTGCTGGCGCGCGATCCCGAGGCGACCGTCGTGCTCGCGGCGTCCGATCACGGGATCGAGAATGATCGCCCGTTCCTCGACACGCTGGAGCGCGCCGCGCAAGCAGTCGCCGAAGACACGTCGCGCATCGTCCTGCTCGGCGCCGAAGCCGATGCCCCGACGACCGACTACGGCTGGATCGTCCGAGTCGGCCTCTGCGATGGCGAGCAGGGCGTCGACGCGGTCGAGCGGTTCGTGGAGAAGCCCGCTGCGGACGAGGCGGCCGCGTTGTTCGCCTCGGGACGGGCGCTCTGGAACACGATGGTGATGGTGGCAAGAGGGCAGACGTTGCTTGCACTCTTCCGCGAGCGGCTGCCAGAGCTCACTCACGGCGTCGCCGCATTGCTGCGGGTGGCCGGTAGCGCCCACGCGATCAGCGCGGCCGACTATTCACAGTTGCCTGCGGCGAACTTCTCGGCCGATGTGCTCGGGAGTGCGCGCGAGCTCGGCGCACTCCTGCTGCCGCTTGCGTCCGGCTGGACCGATCTTGGTACCGAGCCGCGGCTCGTCGAATGGCTCGAGCGCTGCAGTGCTCCGCTCTCCGAGCTGGCTTCGACCGGATGAGTGACTGACGGGCTGACCGATCGTTGCCGTGCCGCGGTCAATCCGAAGCAACCACGCAGTGGATGGCGAGCTGCGCGAGCGGCGTGGCGCGTGGATCGGCGTTGCTTCCCGCTCGTGACAATCGCGCCTCCGCCACATCGCCCGCGATGAGCGGACCGACCCCCGCCGGCGTGCCGGTGAAGAGCAGGTCGCCCGCCTCGAGCCGAAAGCGCGAAGAGACGAACGCCACCAGCTCGACCACCGGCAGCAGCAGATCGCGCGTCTGCCCGTGTTGCCGGCGCGTGCCGTTCACCGTCAGCTCCAGTTCGAGCTCGGTGAGCAGTCGTGGATCGTCCAGCGCCACCAGTGGCGAAAGGGGAGCCGACTGGTCGAACCCCTTGGCGACCGCCCACGGGTCGCCGCGCCGCCTCGCCTCGTTCTGCAGGTCGCGCGCCGTGAGGTCGAGCCCGACTGCGATCGCGTCGATCGCGGCGGCAGCCTCAGCGATGTTCCATCGGCGACCGTCACGCCCGATGCGCACCACCAGCTCGACCTCGTGATGGACGAGCGCGCTGAAACGCGGCAGCTCGATCGCGCCGCCGCCGACCACCACGGCGCTCGGTGGCTTCAAGAAGAGGATCGGCTCGCCCTGCTCTTCGCGTCGCGGGACGTGGCCCATCTCCCGCGCGTGGTCGGCGTAGTTGCGGCCGACCGCGACGATCTTGCCGACCGGCAACAACGGGCGGCCGGGGCATCCGAGGCTGATCACTGCTCGACGCCGAGCTCCTTGTCCGCGAACTTGATCTGGCCCTTCGCCACTCCTTGCTGGAAGGCGTCGACCTGCTGCTCCAGGTTGTCGGTCGCGAAGACCGCGGCGAAGACCTTGTCCGCTGTCTCGGGGCCGCCGGCGCCGGCCAGCTCCTTCCGGGCGAACTCCTCGAAGAGCTTCTTGTACTTGCCGTCATTGCCGTAGTTGAGCCAGAAGATGAAGAGCGACATGTCGGCGTAGAAGCCACTCATGCAGATGCCCATTGCGCTCCCCTCTTCGACCACCTTCTGCGCGCGCGCGATCTCCGACGCCTCCGCCTCGAGCGCGCCGTGCCGGCCGATCCGGAAGCCGCGCTTCAGCGGGATACGGACGCCGGCCGGCCGTTCCGACAGCTCCTTGATGCGCATCGAACGCCACGGCTGGAAGCGGATCTGCTCACCGTCCAGGAAGTGGCACGACATGAACTCGGCGATCCCCTCATTGAACCAGTGGGTCTGCACCAGATTGATGTTGTAGTCACGACCGTCGTTGTCGGTGGCGAGCCGGTCGACCCACGCGTGGGTGAGCTCGTGCAACAGCGACTGCGTCCCTTCGCCGAAGTCGGGGTCGTTGGGCTTGCTGACCTCGGGCGAGTAGGTGAACGCCCACTTCTCGCGCCACGTGTAGTGGGCGCGCATGCCCGGCGCGCCGGCGTGCCCTTCGAACTCGAGGAAGAAGCGGTCGTAGCTGCCGCGGTCGAGCAGGATGAAGGTGATGAAAGTCGGGTCGTCCTTCGGCGGCTTGGGCGAGAGCTTGCAGAGGTAGTTGTGGATCGTCTGGTCGTAGGCGGCGAGGAAGGGCTGGTAGGCCTTCTCGACCGCCTCGCGGCGGGCGTCGCGATCGGTGACGGTGTCGCCCTTGAGCTCGACGAAGAGCGCGTAGGGGCGGGTGCTCTCGATCACCTCGAATTGGAAGCTCTCGAAGAAGGGCTTGTTGGCGAGGTCGTTGCGCGTGCGGTCGATGCGGTTCAGGAACGGGTCGTCGGCCGCTTCGGCGATGCGCGCCTCGACGCTCTTGCGCTTCTCGGTCCAGCGCACCACCTCCTTGGCGCGCTCGCTGCGTGACATCACCTTCCCGCGCAGCTTGAGGAACTCGCGGATCATGTAGGTCTGCGCGCTGCCCTGGATCTCCTCGAGGCCGGGGAAGTCGGCCTGCGGGTCGACCGCACGGATGTCGAGCTTCTTCTTCGCCGTCGCGCTCGCCGGATCGAGCGCGAGCGCCTTCTCGAAGCAGAGATCGGCCAGCGCCTGATCCTTGGTCTGCTTCAGCGCTTCGTCGCCGAGTGTCAGCGCGTCGGCGGCGTGGGCCGCGGTGGTCAAGGCGGCGAGCCTTGCGTCGATTGCCGCGCGGTTGAGCGTCGGCCCGGGTGGCGGCTGCGGGGCGGCGACCATCGGAGTCTTCGGGTCGCTGGCGCCGGTGGGCGGCGAGGTCGAAGCCGTCCCGCCCGCGCGTGGCATCGCACCGGTCGCGTTCGCCGCGGTGCCGCCGTTGGCCGCAGGTTGCGAGTCGCCGCTTCCACGGGTCAGGAGGTAGACCGCGAGGATCACCACCGCCAGCCCGCCGCCGATCGCGATCGGCACGACGGGTGGGCCTTTCGCAATCGGTGCCCGATGGCGGCGCGCGCGACCAGGGCCAACCGCGCCTTCCGAGTCGTCGTCGGCCGGCAGGTCGTGGACGGGGCGACGGCGCGAGGTCGGCATGACCGTTCCTTTCAAGTAGAGCGTCGCGGCATCCTACTGCGCTGCGCGCACCTGCTTGTGCCATGCGCAGGCCAATCGGCGGTTGCGGCACTTCATCCGGTGAGGAGGTTCACCGAGTGCGACGTTTCACCAGGTCACCACGCGCGCCGCCGGGACCCAGCCTTCGAGGCCGCTGTCGATCCGCACGCGGAGCCACTCGCCCCGCCGATCGAGGACTCGCACTGCGATCCCTTCCGGGAGCGGCTCGGTGAAAGCGGGCTCGAAGCTCTCCGCGTCGCCTTTGCGCGCGACGACGTCGGGCGCGGCGATCACTCCGTGGAGCGTGAACTCGTGCGCGTGGACATCGAGCGCGAAGGAGAGCGCCGCCACCAGCGACAGCACGCCGCTCACCACCAGCAGCGGCCGACTCCACGGCCGGCTGCGCTCGACGCGTCGCGCGAGAGCGAAGGCGAGGCACGCGATCGCCACCAGCGTCGTGAGCAGCCACCCCTTCTCGCCGTAGGAGAGGTCGTCCTGCCAGAAGAGCAGCTCATCGATCCAGCCCAGCGTGCGAGTCGGCAGTCCGGCGGCGGCCTGTCCGAGGTTGGCGCGCAGGTATGGATCGCGCGGCCGGTAGGCGAGCGCCCGCTGCCACGCCGCGATCGCCGCCCCCTTTTTGCCGGCCTGGAACCACGCGTTGCCGAGGCCGTGCAGCACGGCACCGTTCTCGCCGCCGCGCGCGAGCACCTGCTCGAAGAGCGCGGCCGCGGCGAGGCTCTCGTCGGGTGACTTTGCTTCGGCGAGCCGGTGGTTCGCCTGTTCGAACTGTTGCACCGTCTCGAGATCGGGCGTGCGGTTGCAGGCGGCGGCGAGCAGGAGCGAAAGCAGTGCGCAGCAAGCTTTCACGTCCAGCTCCGCGTCGTGGCGAGCAGTGTCGCCAGCTCGTCGAGCAACGCGCTGCCGTCTCGCAGCAGCTCGTCGGCACTCGCGGTCGGGGCCGTGTATTGCACTGATTCCCACCGTTCGAGCGCCTCGCGCAGACGAGCGGCGAGGAGTGTGGACGACGCGATGGCCGCCGCCGCTTCGCGTGCCGTGAGCCCCGCTTCAGGAAGGTCGCGCGCGTCCGCGATCGCGCCGATCAGTGCGCCGCGCAGCTCGCGCGCGGTGGCGAGGCGATCGCCGCCCGCGGCTGCTTGACGGGCCGACGCCAACCGTTCGCGCGCGCGCGGGATCGCGCGACGGCGCCGCTCCGCACGCGGATCGCCGCGCCGTCGTTTCCACGCTCCGAGCAGCGCGAGCGCCACGCTCGTCAGCAACGGCAAGGCGATCGCGGACGCGAGCTGCGCGCGCCACTCGACCCGCTCGTCCCCGAGGTGGCGCGGATCGGTGTCGTGGGTGAAGAGGCCGCCGACGCGGCCGGTCAGCTCGCGCGCCCCGCGCTCGGGCACGCTGCCGCGCACGATCGCGTCGGGATCGAGCGCCGCGGCCGCGGTGACCTCGAGTGGCAGCGCTTCGCTGTGGTGCTCGACGAACTGCTCGGTGGTCGGGTCGAACCAGGCGAACGGGACGGGAGGCACCTCGGTGACGCCCGCCGCGAGGGGTCGCAGGCTCCAGGTGAAGAGGCGCGCGCCGCCCTTGGTCTCCGCAGTCGCGGGATAGACCTTGAAGGAGCCGGTGAACTCCGGCAGCAGGGTGAGATCGGGAGCGGTGAGCTCGTCGAGGTTGCCGCGGCCGGTGACGGCGAGCGTCAACGTGAGCGGATCGCCGACGTGCGCGCTGCGCGGCGAGAGGTCGGCCGCGAGCGCAAACGAGCCGACCGCTCCGGTGAAGCTCGCCGGCCGTCCGGTCACCGGCGGCTCCTTCACGACGAGGTCGGCCGCGCTCCCGACCGCATAGATCTCCTTCAGCGACACTCGCCGCCCTTCCATCGACTCGACGACCCGTCCCTTCAGGCTCACCGGCCCGAAACGGAAAGTGCCGCTGCGCGTCGGCGTCACCGTGCGTTCGAGCTCGTAGCAGAAGTAGTCGCTGGCGCGGCCGGTGAGGTCGTGCTGCGCGGCGCCGCCGGCACCGAGGTCGGCATCGGTGGCGGTGCGGCCGCCGAGATCGAAGAGGAAGAAGCGCGGGCGCTGGTCGAAGAGCATCAGGGGCAGGCCGCCGCCCTCGATCTCGTTGATCGCGAAGCCGCCGCCGCGGCCGCCCCGCTGCGCTTTCGCCTGCAGCCACTCCTTCCAACCCGTGGCCTCGAGGCCGGACGGCAGCTCGACCCATGGCACGTGAAGTTGCGGTGGTTCGGGCGGGCTGAGCAGGCCGAGCAGCTCGACCGGGTCGCGCAGCGTGCGCCCTTCGCGAACCGCCTTGATCACCACGCGCAGGCGCACCTGCACCGGTCGCTGCGGATAGACCTCGGCCGGCGCGACCTCCACGAAGAGCCGCACGATCTGCTGCGCACTCGGTGGCAGGACGCGCAGCTCGAGCGCCTTGCCGGTGAGCTTCTTGCCGTCGAGCTCGATCCACGGTGCCGGCACGGTGAGCGCGCCGGCGCGGTGCGGCGTGAGCCGGAAGTGGTGTTGCATCCCGAACTTGGCGACACGGCTCGTGCGTCCGCCACGGATCTCGAACGACTGGGAGTTGACGCTCTCGGAGCCGCGGGCTTCGACCGTGAAGTCGGCGAACGCCGACAGGTCCGGCTGCGGTGGCGACTCGACGTCGAGCACCTCGACGAGGTAGTCGACCGATTCGCCTTCGTAGATCTCTTCGCGATCGAGCTGGCACTCGACACGCGGCCGGCCACCTTGCGCGCGCGCCTCGGCGAAGCCGATGAGCCAGGCGAGGAGCACGAGCGAGCGACGCACGCTTGCTCGCCACGCGCGCGGTCGCTGCGCCGTCCGTCGCCGCGCGATCGGTCGTTCTTGGAGTCGCGTGCGACTACCAGTCACGATCAACCCTTCCCGGCACCAACACCGCCTGCTCGGCCTTCTTCTGCTCCTCGTTCTTCTCGCGGGCGCGCTCGACTGCGCGACGAAGGAGCGCCTGCGCCTGCTCCGGCGTGATCTTGGGAGGGGTGCCCGGTTTCTGCCCGCCGTCTTTCTGCTCCTTCGGATCGGGCTTCTCCTGCTCTTTGTCCTTCTCGTCTTGCTTGCCAGCGTCGTCCGGCTTGGGCTCCTGCGGGTCGTCTTTGGGCTGCTGCTGCTCTTGCTTGTCGTCTTGCTTCTGGTCCTGCTTCTGCTCGGACTTCGGCAGCTCGTTCTCGATCTCACGCAGCAAGCGCAACGCCTCCTCTTGATCGGGCGCCGCCGCGCTCGCGGCATCGGCGAGGAGCTGCTTCGGGGCGCGCGCCTCCAGCTCGGCGATCTTCGGCCCGTTCTCGAGCGCCTTGGCGCACGCCCGCTCGAGCGCGGCGCGCTGCGCAGCCGGATCGGGAGCGGCGGGAGCATCGGGATCGACCGGCGCGCCGGGAGCATCGGGAGGCGTCGCGTTCGGATCGTCCGTGAGCGGTGGAAGCGGAGGAGGCGTCGACTCATCCGGTGGCGCCAGCTCTCCCGTCTCTGGCGACGCGGGTGGCAACGGCTGCTGCGCGAGCTGCTGTTGCATCGCCTCGGCATGGGGAGTCAACGCTTCCGCGAGCACCGCGACCCGCTCGTCGAGCTCCTGAATGGCGAGCTGTGCCTCGGGATCAGTGGACACGAGCGGCGGCACGTCGGAGGGCGGAGGGGTAGTCGGCGCGGTGGTGGACGGCGCTGCCGGCGCCACCGCCACGAACGGCTTCAACTGCTCGACCGCGCTGCTCGCGAGCTTCACGCCGCGTTGGACGATGCCGCCGAAATCACCAAGGCCGAGCCAGAGCCCATCGAAGCGCTCCTGCGCCACGCGGCCGGCCTGGTCGACCTCGGTGAAGCGCCCGGCAGCCAGCTCGGTCCCGGCCGTCGCCATCTGCTGATCGGCGTCATCGACGACGCTCATGATCGAGCGCAACGCCTGCTCGAGCTGCGCCGGATCGACGGCCGGTGGCGCGTTGCCACCGCCAGCCGCGCCACCGGGCGCACTGCCGGGCGCACCCCCCGGCGCTGCTGCGTTCGCCGATCCAGCAGCTTCCTGCACGAGCTTCGCGAGCTTCTCCTTGAGATGCGGGATCTCGTCGCGCAGCTCCTTCTCTTGGCGGACGAGCGCGTCGATGAGCGTGCGTCGCAGCGGCGAGTCGGGCTCGCGGCTCGCGGCTCGCGCCGCGGCCCGCAGGCCACCCTGCGACTCGTGCAACCAGTCGAGGTACTGGAGCACGTCCATCTCGTCGCGCCGCTTCTCGCGATCGTGGCGCGCCCAGGCGTCCTCCATGTGCTTCATCCAGACGCGCAGCTTCTCCAGGTTGCCACGCGCTGCAGTGTGGTCGGGCGCCGCCGCGAGGCAGGCACGGAAGTGACCGATCGCCTCCTCGATCGCCGCGGTCGCCTTGGTGCGCGCCTCCCCTTCCGCCTCCTCGGGCTTCTCGCCGAGCGCGAGCTTCGCGCGCTCGATCGCGACCGTGCCGAGGTTGAAGCGCGCCTTCACCGCGAGCGCTCCGTCGTGGCCGGCCGCGACGCGCAGCAGATCAGCGCGCGCGCCGTCGAGATCGCTCTTCGCCTGCTTGGCGCAGCCGAGGTTGAAGACGATCGCGAGGTTCTCGGGCTCCGCCGCGGCCGCCGCCTCGAAACGGGAGAGCGCGTCGTTCGCGTTGCCCTTCGCCATCAGCTCGACGCCCTCGCGGACGTCGCGCGCGACCTGCACCGCATCGCTCGCACGGGCCGCGCCGCCGAGAGCGAACGCCGCCAACGCGACGAGCAGTGCCGAGGTCACGGCCGCCAGCGGAGCCGACCGCTCACTCTTCCGGCGCGCCGGCGTGATCAGCCGCTCGATCAGCAGCAGCAGCAACCCGAGCGCCACGAAGAGCTGGAAGCGCGGCGTCAATCGCTTGCGCTTCTCCGACTGGATGTCGCCCGCGGCGAGCTGCGCCAGGTGCTTCTCGTAGATCGCGCCGAGGTCGTAGGCCGAAGTGCGGGCCGGCACGTAGGCGCCACCCGTCGTTGTCGCGAGCTCGGTCAGCAGCGGCTCCTGCATCTTCGACCAGACCTCCGCGCCGTCGTGCTTCAGGAACGTCCGGCTCCCATCGTCGCCGGCGAGCGGCACGCGCGCCCCCTCGCCCGGATCGCCGAGCCCGACCGTGAAGATGCGCACGCCGCGCTCCGCCGCCAGCTTCGCCGCGTCGAGCGGAAAGGAGTCGTGATCTTCGCCGTCGGTGATGACGACCAGCGCCTGATCGCGATCGCGCTCGGTCGGCAGCGACTGCAAGGCCATCCGGATGCCGTCCCCGATCGCCGTGCCGCCGCGCGGCGAGCTGGTCGAATCGACCCGCGCCAACGCGTCGCGGAAGAAGCCGCGATCGGTGGTGAGCGGACAGGCGAGCACCGCCTTGCCGGCGAAGACGACGAGGCCGAGCCGATGGCCGACCACGCGCTCCACCAGATCGCGGATGTCCGACTTCGCCCGTTCGAGACGGTTCGGCGCCACATCTTCGGAGAGCATCGACTTGCTGACGTCGAGCACGACCAGCAGGTCGGCGCCGCGTTGGTGCGCCTGCTCGAAGGTGACCCCGAAGCGCGGTCCGGCCGCAGCGATGGCGAGCGACGCGAGCCCGACGAGCAGCACGATCGCCCGCCACCACGACCGCGGGCCACCGAGCGGTGGGATCAGCGTCGCCGCCATCACCGGCGCCGCGAACGAGTGCGCCGCCGCGACACGCCGCCGCTCGGCGCGCAGCAACAGCCAGGCGAGCGGCACCAGCAGCCAGAGCGCCAGCAGCCAGCGCGGTCGATCGAGAAGGAGGTCATTCATGGCACGGTCCGCAGACGCGTCGCGGCGAGCAGCAGCTCGGCGAGGAGCAGCGCGGCCGCCGGCGCGAGAACCCAGCGATAGAGCTCGATCCAATCGGTGTAGACGGCGCCCTCCAGCTCCGTCTTCTCGAGGCGGTCGATCTCCTCGTAGACGCGGCCGAGCGTGTCGGTGTCCTGCGCATTCCAGTAGCGGCCGCCGGTCGCTTCGGCGACCGCCTTCAACGTCGTCTCGTCGAGCCGCACCTGGCGCCGCTCGTAGCCGACGTTGCCGAAGCGGTCGCGCACCGGAAACGGCGCGACGCCGGTGGTGCCGACGCCGATCGTGTGGATCTTGACGCCGAGCTCCTTCGCGGCGTTCGCGGCATCAATCGGATCGAGCAGGCCGGCGGTCTGCTCGCCGTCGGAGAGGAGGATCACGACCTTGCTCTTCACGGGCGACTCCTTCACCCGTTCAGCGGCCAGCGCGATCGCATCGCCGATCGCGGTGCTCATCGACTCCTCGTAGAGCTCATTGTTCACCGGTTGACCTTGCGCGTCGACCCACGGCTCGGGGATCTGCACGCCGTCGAGCGTCTGCAGCAGCGCGCCATGGTCGAGTGTGAGCGGGCACCGTTCCTCGGGATAGCCGCCGAACGAGACCAGCCCGATCAGGTCGTCGGGACGACCCGCGAGCTGGTCGCCCCCTTCGACGAAGCGCCGGAAGACACGCTTCACCACGTCGAGCCGGCTGGTCCGTTGGCCGTCGATCTCGAAGTCGAGCGCGATCATCGAGCCCGAGCGGTCGAGCGCCATCACGATCGCGATCCCTTCGGTGCGGACGCGATACTCCTCGAGCCCGCGCTGCGGGCGGGCCAGCGCGAGCGCCAGCAGCGACAGCGCCGCGATGCGTGCAAACGGC
>CAYRQC010000175.1:0-3481 GCA_964426265.1 uncultured Phycisphaerales bacterium
ACCTGGTCGAGTGGTACCTGCTGCCCGACCAGACGCCCAACGATCGCACCGCCGCGACACTCTTCGCGAGCACACTCGCGGTCGCGCTGCAGATGGACACGACCCTCGCGTCGCAGAAGATCATCGCGCTGGTGAGCACCGACGTGGCGCTGCCCCAAGGACGCGTGCTGCAGTTCTCGGCGTCACTGCCGAACGCCGGCGCGGCGGTCGCGGCGCGCGCCGCGTTCCGGCGGGCGATCGACGTGATCGAGCGCGGGGCACCGGCCGGCTCGCTCGACCTCTTCGTGGACATGGCGCGCAAGGAGATGTCGCGGCTGCCGGACTTCGGCGCGATCCGGAAGCAGTGGGCCGGCAGGCCGAACGCCGACCTGATCGAGGCGGAGGTGATGCTCGGCCTCGCGGTGCGCGAGTGGGCGAGCGGCCTCACGTTCAAGCAGCTCGGCGACGCCACGGCCGCGCTCACCAGCGCCGATCTGCTGGCCCGCCGCGCCGAGCAGCTCGCGCCCGAACGGGCGTCGCGGGTGCTGTTCGTGCCGAAGAAGTAGCTGTCACTTCTTCTTCTTCGCCTTCACCCCGTACCGCCCGAGCACCCGCTCCATGATCTCGACGTGCTCGGGAATCCAGCAGGCGGAGGTCTCGCGCAGGCCGGCGCCTTCGGTGACGTTCATGATCGAGCGCGGGTCGGCTTCGTCGTGGTCGAGGCCGATGATGTGGCCGAGCTCGTGGGCGCCGGTCAGCGCGAACGAGCCGGCATAGCCGTCGATCAGGTTGCGGATCGTCTTCACGCGCAGGTTCTCGGCGGTGCTGGTCGCCCAGACGTACTTGCCGTCGAGGAAGCGCCGGTCCGGGCCGGTGATCGGCGGCACCAGCGCGTCGGGGAGGAAGATCGTCCGCTTCATGAAGGTCGAGTAGATCTCGCAGCGCCCCTCGCCCGGCCACGCGCGACCGCCCGCCTCGGCGTCATCACCGGCGATCACCGCGCGCCAATACTCGTTCTCCTTCAACCCCTCCGGCTTCACGTTGGTGAAGGAGATCGCGAACGAGACGCCGGGGATGAAGGTGCCGTCCTCGTTCTTGAGGAAGAGCTTGTTGATCTTCCCGAACGCGCGCGCGAGCAGCTCGTCGAGCACCCAGCGGTCGAACTCGCCGTCGTAGCCGTGGGTGATCAGGCCGAGGTCGCGCAGGTCCTCCTCGATCGAGCGCACCGCCTTGCTGTAGGCGTCGCCGTACCAGATCCAGACGACCTTGGTGTCGGGCACGGCCTGGTACATCGAGACCGGCCGCACGCGCAACAGTGGACCGAAGTCGGGGTCGTAGAACTGCGTGGCGTCATCGGCGATCGGGCCGGTCGGGCCGAGCTTCCACGGCGTCCACGCGTGACGCGCCGAACGATGGGTGACATCGAGCAGCGACCGCTTGTTCTCGTCCTCGCCGTAACGCTCGTCGAGGAGGGCGGTGACCAGCTCCTCGAGCTTGGGCTTCTTGCCGGAGTTGTTGAGCACGTGCAGGATGAGCCGCGTGAGGTCGAAGGCGCGGAGGGTGCGCGGCGGCGGCTCGGCGGGATCGGCGGCGGCGGTGTGATCGCGCTTCCAGACGGCGAGCAGCTCGGAGGCCGGCTTGGCATAGAGCCGCGTGTGGCCATCGAGCAGGACGGTGCCCTTCAACCGCTCGGCGGCGCCCGCTTCGAAGAGGCTGGAGGCCGCCGCCGACGCCATGCCGTCGGTGATGAAGAGCGGGACCTTCCATTGCAGCGCGTGGATCGCGTCGGCCGTCGCGTCAACCAGGTCGGGCTCGCCCAACAGCACGAGGCGATCGGCGGCGGCTTCCTTCAGCTTCGTCAACGCCGCGGCCGGCAGCGCCGCGTGGGGCGGGACGAAGAGGTTGCCGGCGATCTTGAAGTGGTGGCCCAAGTTGCGCTCGAGCGCGGCCCACAGCTCCTTGCCGCGCGCCGTCTCCTCGACGATGAAGGCGGGCTGCTTGCTCTTGCCCGGGATCTCGAGGAAGGTGCCGATCGTGATGGCCTGCTCGACCGCCGAGGTGCCGAGCCACGCGACCGGCTCGTCGGCGGCGATCGACGGCGCGCCCGGCCCCGCGCTGCCGACCAGCATCAGCGGCAGCCCCGCCTTGCGCGCCTTCGCGACGTAGGTCTCGACGGTGACGCCCGTGGCGGCCGCGATCACCACCTCGGCCTTCTGCTTCTTCGCGTTCTCGAACGCGGCGTCGGCCTTCTTCACTTCGTCGCCGTCGTCGAGCTCGATCAGCGCCGGCTTCGGGACGCCGGCCTCCTTCTCGAACACCTCGAGCGCCGCCTTCACCCCCGCGAGCGACTCCTGCGCCGATCGCGCGAGCGGGCCACTGATCGGCCCGACGAAGGCGATCTTGGCGGCGGGCGGCGCGGTGCGACCACCGAGCAGGCCGAACCCCAAGACGAGCGCCACGCCGACGCCGCAACGCAATGAGCGAGTCGAACCGTCCACCTTCCGCTGACCCTCCGTGCTCGCGAAACCGGGGCGGTGGCAGAGAGTAACGCTGAGTGACGCTGCGCGACTGAGCGCGCGCTTCGCTGCGCGACCCGCCATGATGCGCGCCACCATGAAGATCGTGATCACCGGCATGGGAGCCGTGACCGCCGCCGGCATCGGCGTGCCGCGCTTCATCCATGCGACCGATGGCTGGCGCACCGCGTTGGTGGCGGCGACGCCCTTTGCGCGCCCGGGGTTTCCGATCGTCGATGTCGGTGCCGTGTCCGAGGAGCTCCTCGGCGGCGACCCGGCCGACGATCGCGCGATCCGCCTGGCGCAGCCGGCGGTGGTCGAGGCGCTCCGCTCAGCCGCCATCCGGCCCGGCGAGACGGCGCGCCGCGTCGACCTCTTTTTCGTCGGCACGTCGCTCGGCGGGATGGAGACGGCGCAGGCGTTGCAGCGCGCCGCGTCGGGCGCGACCGAACCGGCGCGGTCGTGGATGCAAGCGGGCTACCACGCGCCGGCGACGACGCTCGCGACGCGGCTCCACCTGCGGGCGCAGGTCGCGACCTACAACGTCGCCTGCTCGTCGGGGTTGGTGGCGCTGATGGTGGCGAGCGAGAGGATCCGGCGCGGCGAGGCGCGGCTCGCGCTGGTCGGCGCGGTCGATGCACTGTCGTCATTCTCGTACGCCGGTTTCCAGGCGCTCGGCGTGCTGACGAGCGGGCGGTGTGCACCGTACGACGTCGGTTCGCAGGGTTTGACGCTCGCCGAAGGGGCGGCGTTTCTGGTCGTCGAGTCGGAGGAGAGCGCGGAGGAGCGGGGCGCGACGCCGATCGCCGAGGTGATGGGAGTGGCGTCGACGAATGATGCGCATCACCTGATTGCGACCCATCCAGAAGGGCGCGGGTTGGCGAGCGCGCTCGAGTCGGCGTTGCAGCAGGCGGCGCTGCCGGCTTCGCAGCTCGCGTTGGTGGTCGGCCACGGAGTCGGCACTCCGCAGAGCGACTTCGCCGAGC
>CAYRQC010000176.1:0-4155 GCA_964426265.1 uncultured Phycisphaerales bacterium
CGACAACTGTGGAAACAGGGCGTTGATCTTGGCTTGCAAGCCTTGGGCTGTCTTCATACAGTACCTATCGGCTAGTCGCACTCAGATGTTTAGTTTATTTTTTTCCAACTCCTAAGTCACTGTCTGATCAATGGTTGCGGCAGTTCTAGCCCCAATGCCATTCACCTAAGCCGCCGCCTCCTGGCGGAGCGCAGCTTTCTTGCCGATCCCGGCGGTGAAACGCGGTGGTGGCTGGCTTGCAGGCTGCTCGGTGAGCATCAGACGTCTCGTGAGTCGCGCAGCAGGTGCTCGCTGAGGCGATACGACACCCGTTCCATCTCACCCACAATCCGGTTCAACCGCCGGCCGTTGTCGATCCAACCCTTGAGCAGAGCTGCTTGGTCCTTGGTGACGCGGACCGTGACGGTCTTGCCGCACAGCTTGCGCGTCCACTGGTAGTACGGACCGTGTAGCTGCGGTGACTTGGCTTGGCAGCGGCAGCCCGCCTTACCGCAGGGCATGAAGCGGCGCACGAGACTTCCGCGGCGAATGAGGGCGAGGTCGGCCACGGTGCGCTTGAGCTCGTCGTAGCGCTGCTCGTCATCGGTCTTGGCGTGGGTCATGAGCACGTGATTCCTGGGAGTGGGCTCTCTTCGTGTTTGTCTAGCAGTCCATATACTGATAGATACCGGGCGGGTCCAGCCCGCCCGGATCCGTCGCGGCTCCACTTGGCGGGGTGGCGCGGAGAACTCGCGAACGACCCGGAGATGGCCATGTGCCTGCGCCATGCCCTCACTTGCGTCGCCCAGTTCCCCAAGCCTGCGACCTTCGATGACCTGCGCCGCAGCATCGATCCCGACTGGATCCATGCCGCGCTCGCGGCCACGGGTACGGCCTCGCTACGCCGACGTCGCCTGCCCGCCGAGCAGGTCATCTGGCTCGTGCTTGGCATGGCCCTGTTGCGGGATCGCGCCATCCCGGAAGTGGCCGCGACCTTGAACCTCGCGCTGCCGGGACGGCGCGGCCCCTTCGTGGCACCGAGCGCCGTGGTGCAAGCACGGGATCGTCTCGGGGACGAGCCCATGCAGTGGTTGTTCGACACCAGCGCCAAGCACTGGTCGCACCGGAGCGCCGCCGCGGATCGCTTTCGCGGGCTCGCGCTCTACGGCGTCGATGGCACGACGCTGCGGGTACCCGACTCCGCGGACAACCGCCAGCACTTCGGCCTACCCGGCGGCGGCCCCCGCGGCGAGGCCGCCTATCCGCAGGTCCGACTCGTCGCCTTGCTGGCGCTGCGCTCTCACCTTATGGCGGCCGCTGCCTTCGGCCCGTACACGAAGGGCGAGATGACCTACGCGACCGCCCTCTGGTCCGCACTCCCGGATCACTCCCTGTGCATCGTGGACCGCGGCTTCCTGGCCGCTTCGGTGCTCCTCCCGCTGGCCCGGGACGGGATCGCTCGCCATTGGCTCACCCGCGCCAAGAAGAACCAGCAGTGGCGCGTGCTCGAACGTCTCGGAAAAGACGACTACCGGGTCGAGATGAAGGTGTCGCCGGCGGCCCGCAAGAAGGATCCATCGCTACCCGAGCGCTGGGAGATGCGCGCCGTCCGTTATCAGGTCAAGGGCTTCCAACCACAGTGGCTGCTCACCTCCCTGCTCGACGCCAAGGCGTACCCGGCGCGCGAGCTCGCCACGCTCTATCACGAGCGCTGGGAGCTCGAGCTCACCTTCGACGAGATCAAGACCGAGATGCTCGATCGCGAGGAGGCCATTCGCAGTCAGACCCCGGAGCGCGTGCAACAGGAGATCTGGGGCATCCTGCACGCTCGCATCACGGATTGAAGCGCAGGAGATGTTGGTGGATCTCGAGCGTTTGCTTGGTGCCACCTGGTCACGTTGGGCCAGCGTCTCGACGCCGCCCGAAGTTTCGGACCGTCAGGTCCGAGCAGTCGCCGCGTTCCGCGCGGCGCTGGAAGTGTACACGCGTGAAGCCCAACCGGAGGCCTGGGCGACGACCCAATACAGCCTCGTTCAGGTGCTGCGCGACCAAGCGCATTCATTGCCACGCGCCGAGCACGCCCTCCTGCTCCACGACATCCTCACGACGATGCAGCCCGTCCTCGAGATCTGGACCGAAGACTCTGCTCCCCTGCGACATGCCGACGTCGTAGAGTGGATCGCCGAAGTGTAAGCTGAGCTTTCCGATCTCGAAACGCGATGAGCGAGCGAAGCCATGCGCTCCGCCTTGACGAACGCGACGTGATCGTCCGGCACCGTCAGCGCGAAGCCAGCGACAGTCACCGCGGTGCGATCGGCCACCCAAGTCCGTCGCCGCGCTTCTTCGTCGTCATGGAGGACGTCGATGTCACGCGAGGGGCGCGCGGTCGGCAACGCCTCGCCGAGCACCGCGCCCCCGTGGCGGTCGATGGCGTCGAGGACACGGGGGATCTCGGCAGTCGTCTGCGGGACCCAGTTAGGGCGCAGATACCAAAGACACCGCTCGCTGCACGTCCATCAAGGCGCGAACGGCGGCGTCCATCGCGTCGGCTTCTGGCACGCCGAGTGGTGATCACCGCCACGTCCCGCTTGCTTCACCTGCTACCGCTCCCCCGTCAACACGAAGGCACCCCAAGTCGCCGGTCGCGAGTCACCGTACTTCTCGCGGTTCTTCCGCAGCAGGCCGAGCTGTGCATTTCGTAGCGCATCGACCTTGCTCTCGCCCTGGTTCCAGAGGCGGTCGTAGAAGTCGACCATCAGCTCCTTGGTCGAGTCGTCGCGAACCCGCCACAGACTGCTGATGACGGTGCGCGCGCCGGCTTCGCGGAAGGCGCGAGCGAGGGAGAGCGAGCCCTGCCCCGCGCCGACGATGCGGCCGAGCCCCGACTCGCAGGCGGAGAGGGCGACAAGGTCGCAGCGAGTCAGGTCGAGCCCGCTCACCTCGTCGCCCGTGAGCAGACCGTTGTCGCGGTCGCGCTGCGGGGCATTCGCGCCCGCGCAGACGATGCCGCAAAGGAGCGAGGGCCAGTAGGCCGCGACGAGCTGGTGCTCGTGCGAGTCGAGGTGGGCGCGCTCCTCCGGATCGTCGAGCGCCTCGGCGATCGAGCGCAAGCCGTCGGCGAGGAAGTAGCCGTGAGTGGCGAGGTGGAGCACGGAGTAGTACGGGAGCTCCTGCTCGAGGCGCTCCTCGGTCGGCTCGCTCTCGCGCAGCTCGAGCCGCGCAGCGCTCCCGAAGCGGCGCTGGTGCAGACGAGCGATGCCATCGGCCTCGCGACGTGTCTCGGAGAGAGGACCCCATTCGCGAGTGAAGCTGCCGCGCCGATCGACGTCGACGACGCTCTCGCCTTCACCGCGAACTTGCGACAACGACGCGTCGGCTGCGTCGTAGTCGATCGCACCGGCGACGAAGAGCGTCGGCTCGGCCGCGGAAGGCGGCGAGGCAGGCGCGACCGCCGAAGTCGACGACACCGACGAGGCGCGCCGGACGAGCAGGCTCGCGTCCTCGACATTCGAGATGGCGAAGCGCTCGATCAAGTGGTGGCCGTCGGCGTCGATCACGATGCCGAAGGGCAGCAGGCCGAGCACGCCGTCGGGGCTGACGATCAGCGACGTCGCGGCTCCACCGGTCGAGGCCTCCTCGTGCGCCGTGCCCGCGATGTACGGCGCGATCGGATCCCACAGGACCCGGCGGAGATCGGCTGCGGCGCGGTCGCGCGCGGATCCATCGCTCGTCGTGATCGCAGCCGCGCCGCGCTCGGTCACGAACGAGTCGAGGAACGCCCGCACCACCGCTTCGAGCGCCGCGCTCGGCCCGAGATCGATCCTGACCGGCTGCTGCGCGTCGGCACGCGTGATCCAGACGTTCATCCGCCGCTGGCCCCAGACTCCCATCTGCTGGAACACGCCGTCCTTCCACCTCGCCGGCTCCTTGGAGGAGTGCTCGAAGAAGTCGAGCAGCACGGCGCCCTTGCGCAGCGCCGCTCGCACCTGCGCGAACTCCACGGGCGCGAGTTCGGGCCGCGCCGCGAGCTCCTTCGCCAGCTCGCTCTCGAGCGCCTCCCGCCTCCGGCGCAGCGCCTCGATCCCACGCTCCTGCTCCGCGCCCTCCCCCACACCGCGCCGCGAGAGCAGGTTCGAGAACGCGGCGCCCACGGAGCGCAGGTCGTCGAGCGTCGCT
>CAYRQC010000177.1:0-3453 GCA_964426265.1 uncultured Phycisphaerales bacterium
GACCGCGGCGCGCCGCTCGACGTCGAGCAAATCATCGCGGTAGCGCAGCATCATGGTCTTCTGCTCGATCATCTCGCTGAGGATGATCGTGATGAACATCGCCTCGTCGCCGGGCGGCGCCAGCTGCTTCAAGTAGCCCCAATACTCGTCGAACTCGGCGTCCGGCACGGTTAGCAGCGACACCGTCGTGCTGCTCACGGTCCGCGTCGCGCCCGGATGATCGGGATCGGGCTCCTTCGTCTCCTTCTTGCGCGGCATCAAGCCTTCGACCCAGACCTCGAACGCGACGCCAGGTGCGATCGGATCGAACTGGGTGCGCCGCCCTTCCGGGTTCGCGGCGGCTTCGGAGAAGTGGAGCCCCGCGAGGTTGGCGCCGAGCGTCTGGGTCTTGACGACGTGATTCTCGACGAGTGGCTTGGCCGGCTCGTTGCCAGTCGGACGCCCCTTGCGCCCACCCGCCGGCTTGCCCGGCGCCGTCGGAGCCGCCGGTGGTGCATCCGGCTTGGGCGGCTCTTGAGCGGAACCGTTCGCGACCACGAGGAGTCCGGCGCCCGCCATCGCTCCGACCAGGAACGCTGCTCGCCAGCGTGAGGCAATCGCACCCACCGAGACTGACACACCCACCGAGTTCATGGAACCGGACTCCTTCATGTTCGCCTGCGATGAACCGACTCGTCCGCGACTCCCGCTTCGCCCTCTACGCCTGGAGACGCGTGCCGGTGAGAAATCGTTCCGCCCGCGTCTCGACGTCGACGTCCGAGGTGAGCTCCCTGAAGAGTTGCTCGAGCGTTCCCTGCGGCCGCTCTCGCAAGAGGTGGGCAGGCGCCCCATCGGCAACGATTTCCCCTTCGTGCAGGATCAGCACCCGTGTCGCAAAGGTCTCGGCCACGTCGAGCAGGTGGGAAGAGTAGAGAACCGCGATCCCGCGCGCGGCCAGCCGCCGCAGGATCTCCTTGACCAATAGCACGGTCGGTGCGTCGAGCCCGAAGAGCGGCTCGTCGAGCAGCACCACCTCCGGCTCGACCAGGAACGCCGAGGCGATCGCTATGCGCTGCCGGTTGCCGCGGGAGCAGGCGGCGAGCGGCAGGTCGGCCAGCTCGGCGAGCCCCATCGCGGCGAGCAGCTCCGGAATGCGCTGCGCGGCGGTCGCGTCGTCGACCTCGCGCAACCCGGCGACCAGCTCGAGCTGCTCGTACGGCGTGAGCGCGTCGTAGAGCGGCGCGGTGTCGGGCACGTAGGCCATGCGGCGGCGCACCTCGAACGGCTCGCTGCCGGGATCGCGACCGAGCACGCGCACCACGCCACCGTCGCGCGCGAGCTGGCCGGTCAGGATGCGGATCGTCGTCGACTTGCCGGCACCGTTCGGACCGAGGAAGGCGACGACCTCCCCGGGCTCGATCCGGAAGGAGATGCCGCGCAGGACGGCGCGCTCGCCGAAGGACTTCTCGAGGCCCTCGATCTCGATCGCCGCGCCACCCATCACGTCATCGTATCGAGCAGCGCGGTGCGCGGTGCCGAGCGCGCCGCTTGCCGTCCCGGAATGGCGCCGGCGAGCCAGCCGGTGAGCGTCGCCGCCGCGACCGTCGCCACCGCCATCCCGATCGACGGTCGCACGGTCACCGCAAAGCCCTGCTCCTCGAGCGACAGCACGCGCAGCGCGATCGTCGCCGCCGCCACGCCGAACGCGACGCCAAAGAGGCCGCCCGTGAACCCGAGCAACGTCCCCTCCATCCGCACCATCCGGCGGATCATCGAGAGCGGCGCGCCGAGTGACCGCAGCAGCGCGATCTCACGCCGTCGCAGCAGCACGGAGACGAGGAGCGTGTGCAGCGTCCCGAGGAACGCCACCGTCACCGCCAACCCCTCTTGCGCGAGCAGCAGCGACCAGTAGCGCTCGACGATCTGCATCACGTCGCGCTGCACGCTCTTGGCGTCCGCGACGATCGCGTAGGCATGCGGCGCCATGCAGCGCTCGACGTCGATCTTCACGTCGGCGAGCGGTCGCGTCCCATCCAGCGTGAGCGCGAACTCCTGGACCCCTTCGTCGTGGAAGACGCGCCGATAGAAGTCGTCGTCGATCCAGATCGAACCACGCGGCCAGAGGTAGTCCTGTACCACCGCGAGCACCGACAACGTCAAACGACCGTCGGGACCGGGCAGCTCGACGGTCGAGCCGCGCCAGCGACCGAACCGCCGCGCGAACCCCTCGGAAACGTAGACTCCATCACCGCGGGCGAGCGCCGGCTCGTCGGCACGGCCGCCCTCCACGTAGTCGGGTCGTCCCGCCTCGTCCGGCGCGCCGCAATCGAACGCGAAGAGCATCACCCGCTCGCCGTGAAACGGGATGCGAGAGAAGCGCAGGCCATGCGCGTGGAGCACTCCCGGGATCGGCCGGAGCTCGTCGACCAGGTGCGCGTCGAAGTCGGTCCCTTGCATCCCGGACGCGAGAAAGTCGCTCCCCATCACCAACAGGTCTTCGCCGACGTTCGTCTCGAACCAGTGGTCGAGCATGCGGACGTAGCTCTTGACGAGTACATCGGTCGAGTAGACCAGCCCGAAGCCGAGCGCGATCGCCACCACCGTGAGCGAGGTCGTCCCGGCGGCGCGCTCGCAATGGTCGCGCGCCAGGCGACCCGATGGCCCGAGCCAGCGCAGCACGAAGGCACCACTTCCGCGCAGCAGCAGCACGAGCAGCGGATGGGCTCCCACCGTCAGTGCCGCGACCAGCAGCAGCGCGATGGCGTAGCCAGCCTGCGCGACTCCGAAGCCATCGTTCGCGTAGAGGACGATCGCCAACACGAGCAGCACGGAAGCGGTGACGAGACGAAGCCGCGACGACACCGGCGCCCGCTCTTCGATCCGCGCCGCGGTGAGCCCGGCAAGCGGCGCCCGCCGCGCGGCCTCCCACGCTGGAGGTGCGACCGCGAGCAACGCCGCGCCCACGCCCGCCGCCACACCGAGCAGGCACTCCGCAACCGTCGGCGCCGTCACCGTCTCGTGGATCGCGTCGAAGGTGTGGCCCACCGTCGACCAGAACAGGTGTGCCATCCCGCGCGCCAGCAACAGCCCGAGCGGCACTCCGAGCAGCGCTCCGAGCGCCCCGATCACCCCGCCTTCAACCACCAACAGCCGCCGCAGTTTCGCCGCCGACAACCCGATGCAGCGCGCGATCGACAGCTCGCGCCGCCGTTCCGCGAGCGCCATCGAGAGCGTGCTGTGCACCAGGAACGCCGCGATCACCAGTGAAAGCATCGTCAGCAGACGGAGCGCGATGCGGAAGCTCCCGAGCGTCGCGTCGTACTCGCGCGCGAGCTCTGCCGGATCGACCACCTCGGCGCGGCCGGCGGCGACGGTGTCGCGCGCGGCGCGCACCGCGGCCACCTCGGCGCCGGGCTCGAGGAAGAGCTGAATGCGATCGACGTACGGGCTCTTCGAGAAGAGTGCGAGGGCGTC
>CAYRQC010000178.1:0-2872 GCA_964426265.1 uncultured Phycisphaerales bacterium
GTAGCCGCCGTACTCCGACCGGTCGGAGAGCGTCGCGACGGCGCTCGTGACGCGTGCCGGGTCGCCGCTCGTCATCCCTTCGCACCAGGCGAGCTCGTACTGCGCCTGCTGCCAGTTGGGGGCGTGCGGCCAACCCCACAGTGTTTTCAGGTGGACGAGCGGATAGTCAGCCTCTCGATAGGCCGCGCGCCCGGCAACGCTCTGGCCCCACGCGACGTTCTGGTCGTCGGTGCCGTGCAGGAATGCGATTGCTTGGGCTTGGTTGGCCTTGGCGAGCTTCGATGACATCCAGAGAGCGCCCGCGTGACCGACGACTCCGTTCACGTCGTCCGGGAACTCACCGGCGAACTCATAGACGAAGAATGAGCCCTGGCTGTGGCCGTAGAGGAAGGTCTGCTTGATCTTCCAGGCTTTCTTCAGCTCCTCGAGGATCGCGTGCACCTTCTGACACGACTCGCGGCCCGGCACGAACTCGTTGGCACCCGTGTCCTGCAAGAACTCCGTCCCTTCCAGCGAGACGACAATGTCGTCGGCGCGGAACTGGCCGGCCGGGTGGTTCGCGAAGGTCCATTGATAGCTGAGGCCGTTGCCATGCAGCACGGCGACGAGATTGGCGCCGACCTTGGCGTCGTAGTGCTTGGGCACGTAGTACTCGAAGGGCGAACCGGAGGCGCTCTTCCACTCGAAGACTTGGCCCTTGGTGGTCGCGGACGGCGCCTTCGCCTCGTTGCGCGGCAGCAGCGGGCGTGCGACGCATGCGCTCGACGTCGAGCTTGCTTCCGTCGCCGCAAGCAACCCGATCACGCCAACCACGAAGACCGTCTGCAGGCGGCACGCCGCCATCGTCTTGCTCCATACCGTTCGTCGGTCCCGCCGCGCCATCACCGCGTGGATCGGCTCACCAAACTAGCTTTCCATTTGAACCGACGAGTCGCTGGTCGGAGCTCCCGTTCGCTGATCCGTTACATCGTCGTGACACCCGCCACCCGTCGCGTGCCGCCGTCGCGCGCGCCGTCGCGCTCGAGGCGGAGTCGGTGGCGACCGTGCGCTCCGCCGACCGCCCGCAGCCGCAGCGACTCAATCTCATGCTGATCTGCCTCGACACGTTGCGCGCCGACCAGGTCGGCTGCTACGGCGCGCGAGCTGGTCGGCCACCTCGATCTGGCGCCGACGCTGCTCGCGCGGCTCGCATCGTTGCGGCAGTGGCTCGACGCCAAGATGGACGATTGCGTGCGCGCGGCGTTCGGCACGCGGCCCGCCAGCGCCGCCATCGACGAGGAGCTGAAGCAGCGGCTGAAGGAGCTGGGCTCTGGCGATCGGTGAGGCCATGGCGGGCTGCTTGGAGGACCGGGCGACCCCAGCCGCTTGACGGTCGGCTGCCCGGCCGCGAGATTCTCACCAGCTCGGGCGAAGGCGATTCTCCTCATGCAACGACACGATCTGCGCGCGGCCACTTCCTCCACCATCGGCCGGCGCTCTTTGCGCGAGCGGTTCACGTCGCCCTTCCTTCTTGCGATCGCGGCATTCGTCCTCTCGATCGCGGCGTGCGGCGGCGACGACGCGGCGCTCGCTCCCGTCGGCCCGCCGGTGACGACTGCATCGGGCGTCGTCATGCAGGATCTGCGCCTCGGCGCCGGTAGCGAGCTGGTCGACGGCCGCTACTTCGCCGTCCACTACGACGCCCGCATCGCCGCCATCGCCGGTGGGCCGGGCGAGCCCACGCCCTACGACAGCACTCGCAGCGTCGAGCCGTTCGTGGCGAAGCTCGGGGCAGCACAGCTGCTTGCGGGATTCGCGGACGGTGTGCGCGGGATGAAGCAGGGCGGCCGGCGCCGTTTCACGATCCCACCGGCTGCGGCCCATGGCACCTTCGGCAAAGGTCGCGTCCCACCCGACGCGAGCTTGGAGTACGACGTCGAGCTGATCGGCGTCTTCACCACCACCAGCTCGGGCCTCCAGTACCGCGTCCTCGAGGAAGGTGCCGGCAATCCAGCCCACGACGGCCAGCTCGTTGCGTTGGAGCACCGCGCTTGGCTCTTGGAAACCGGCCGCCAACTATCGAGCAGCGTCGGCACCGGCCAGCCGCTCACCTTCATCGTCGGCCATGGCGACGCCGTGCCGGGACTCGATGAAGCGGTTCGACTGATGAAGCCCGGCGCCCGATTCCAGCTCGCACTCCCGGCCAAGCTGGCCTACGGCGAACAGGGGCATGGCTTCTCGCTGCTGCCAGGCGAAGAGGTGCTCTTCGACGTGCGGCTGCTGCGAGTGCGTGACCCGTGAGATGGCGGATGCGAAGCGCGCGAAGCGCGTGGTGGGTCGCCAGCCTTGCCAAGGCCGTGGGCCGGTGCGAGGATGGCTCGTGGGCACCCTGCTCCGAGAGTCACGGCAAATCAGGACCGCTCTCGGATGACACGTCAATCTCGTCTTCTCGTCATGGGCAGCGTCGCGATCGTGGCGCTGGTCGTTGGGGTGCTTGTCTGGTGGCTCAACCAGACGGCCACGCTCTCGCCCTCCGATCGGGCGGCGCCGACAAAGCGGTCCACCGCGGAGGCTCCTGAAGCAGCCACGGCTGGCGGTGTCGAGGCGGCGCGCGAAACCGCGCCCGCGCCGGATCTGCTCCCAGTCGCGAAGGAGGCACCGGAGAGCTACACCAAGCTGCTCGGTGCGTTCACCGGACGGCTGCTCGAACCGGACATGGCGCCGGTGAAGGGGCTGCCGGTCTCGGCGGTCGAGGTCGAGCCGTCGCGCTTCCTGCTCGAGACGGCGGTGCTGCTCGACGAGTCGCACGCGCCGCCGCCGCTCGAGACGGGGCGGACGCTCACCGACGACGAAGGGCGCTTCCTGCTGCGTGGAGTCGAGCCGCGCGCGGTCC
>CAYRQC010000179.1:0-13035 GCA_964426265.1 uncultured Phycisphaerales bacterium
CCATCGCCGTGATGCCGGCGAAGGTCGCCGAGAGGCTGATCGCGGCCGCCGAGAGCGTGACCAGCTCGCCACTCACGGTCGGGGCCGCGACGGCCGACGCGATGAGCGAGGCGACCGAACCTGCGGCGCCGACCTGCGCGCCGACGGCGCCGACCAGCCCGATCAGCGGTGCCGGGCCCGCCAGCAAGAGGTGCTGCACGCTGGCCCCGATCTGGATCAGGCTGCTGAGGAGCCCGAGCCCGAGCCCCGTGTGCTCCATGAGCGAAAGGTTGTCGAACGGTGCGTTGACGCGCCGGTCGAGCCAGTCGTAGTGATCCGCGATCCGCCGCAGCCCCTCGTCGGCGACGAGCTTCGACGTGCGCGACTCGGCGAGCACGAGGTCCTTGAGCTCGACGCCGGCCTTCGTCACCTCCGCCGCCTGCTTCGCCTGCAGGAGGCTCAACGCCGCCTGATCGCGGCTCTGCCGCGCGGCGAGCAGCGCGGCGCCGAGCTGTTGCGCGAGCTGCGCCTGCTCGCGCGCCTTCTGCACGAGGTAGCTGTAGCGGTGGCGCGGCGGGTCGCCCGAGGCCGTTGCGACATTCGAGGTCGCCTCGACGGCCGCGAACGGCGAGTCGGGAATGGACCAGTCCGCCGGCAGGCGATCCTCCGGCAACGGCTCGCCGGTGACCGTGAGGCAGCGGCGCAGCTTGTACTGACCCACGGCAATGCGGGCGCGCAGCACCGCGAGCAGCGGGTTCGACGGAATGCAGAACGACGCGGAGAGGTAGCCCGGCACCCACTCCTCGTTCCTCGAGATCCCGGTCGCGCCGAGCGCATAGACGCGCGCCACGTCGCCGCCGTCGATCCGCATCTGCGCGGCGTCGCCCTTCGCGTCCTCGAGTGGCCCGAGCCCCAGCACCGCGGACTCGGCATCGCGCGCCGCCGACTGTCGCTCGGCATAGGTCGGCGCAGGCGGAGCGTGGCGCGCCTCCTCGGCGTCCTCTGCGGCCGCCGCCTCGGAGATCGCGCGCGCCTTGGTGATGAAGCTCCGCGGCTCCAGGCGGTCCTTGACGAGCCGGCGGATCTTGTCGATCGCATCGACGACGATCCGGCTGCTGTGGATGCGCTTCAGCACCTCCGTGGTGGCGTCGGCGATCTCGTCGGGAGTGACCTCCCTCTCCTTCGTCGTGAAGCTGCGGATGACCTCGAACTCGAGCTCCTGCAACTGCGCACGACAGCGGTTCCCGAGCTCCGGCGCCGCGAGCAGCCGTTCGGCGATCCGATAGAGCTGCGCCGCCTTGCTGAGCGACTCGGGGCGCGCGCGTGCATGCTCGTGCTCGGCCCAGTCGACCAGGTTCTTGACCATCGAGAGGATCGTGTGGCGCAAGAAGGCGCCGCCGCGGCGTGCGGCGATCCGGTGCGGATCGATCGCGCCGTCGATCCAGTCGTCCGGCCGCGCGAAGGCGCCGGTGAAGCAGCGGTCGAACGGAAAGAGCTGCCGGCGAGCGGGAAGCTGGAACGGGTCGAAGAGCTGCCGGTACTGCTCGTGCGCGACGTCGTAGCTCCCCTCGCTCGCAAGGAGCGCGCCCGCGAGCAGCGGCAGGTGGAGGAGAAGCTCCTCCGCGTAGACGTTGTGCGCGAACTGCGGCACCGGTCCGGACGCGCCGTCGAGGAGCGCGGCCGTCGAACGCTCGAGCGGCGCCGAAACGACGCGCGTGAGCCAGTAGCCGTCGGGGTCGACGAGCGGTGCGACTTCGGTGGCGGTTCCGCTCCCGACGAAGAAGTCGAAGATCGTCCCGCGCGTGGTCCGGCAGAGGACGACCAGGTGCTGGGGCACGCCGCCAGAGAAGGTGGGTGAGCCGGGGAGGCTCGTCGCAACTGCCCGGCGCTCCTCCACGACGACGCCTGGCACGCTGCCGTTGCCGTCGTCGAACCGCACGTCCGTGATGGAGCCAAAGCCCGTGATGTCGAGCATGGGCCAGGCGGACTCGTTGCCGCGCCGCGTGACCGTCACTGCGGAGACGGTCGCACGAACCGCGGGCGGCGACGTGAGCTCGACCTTGCTGGACAGTGATCGCGGTAGCGCGAGCCACGTGACTTGGCCGCTCGACCACTTCAACGCCTTCACGAGGAAGCGCGGCTCGCTCGCGGGATCGGCCGGCAGGTGAACCTCCAGCGGCGTGACGTTGTTGTCCAGCACCTTCGCGTCGACCTGGCGCCAGCCCTCCCACGGCGCGCCGAAGCGCGCATCGGGCATGCGATTGAACCAGAGCTCCCTGACGCGGCGGGCGAAGACGTAGACGTCGTCCCCGATCGTGTGGGCCGCGAGCAGCCGCAGGTCGCCAAGCTCGTCGCAGCCACGCTGGTACTCCTTGCGGCCGGCCGCCGCGGGGGCCGCCGACGGGCTCGCCTGGAGCCGCGTGACCGCCTCCTCGAAGGGCGGCGTGCGCGGCCAGCGGACGAACGGCGAGAGCGCGTTCTCGGGATAGACCCAGACGTAGAGGGCGGCCGACCACGCCTCGTAGCTCTCGAGCCAGCGCCAGCCCGCCTCGTCGAAATCGAAGCTCTCGAGCGGCGGGATGAACTCCTCGAGGTCGGCGCGCTCGATCTCCCACAGCTCACCGGTCCGCAACGCGAGCACGACCGCCTGCAGCGACAGGGCGACCTGCGTGATGCGGGTCGTCTTGTGGCAAGAACCGCTCTGAAGGTCGATGAAGTGGTCGCGCTCGAGTATCGCGACCGGCTCGCCGGCGGCCCGGACCAGCCCGGCGCGATAGGCGACGACGGCACTCTCGGTGAACGGCTCAACGCGCTCGTCGAAGGCGCGCAGGCGGGCGTCCCGCGCCGCAGGATCGGCGGCCTCGGGATCGGCCGCGATCTGCTCGCGCACCAGCGCGATGACGCGATCGATGGTGGCCGTCGTCGGGCTCGCGGTGGCGCGCAACGCGGCCAGCTCCACCGACGTGTTCAACGTTGCCTGCGGGAGCTGGCTCGCTTCCCCAATCGCCGTGCAGAAGAGCGGGAACTCGCCGTTCCACTGCGCGTCGGCGGGATCGCGGCCCGCCGCCTCGAGGTGCTTCACGAGGACGGCGGCGCCCAGACGCGCCTGCACGATCGGTTGCATGCCGGTCGTGCAATCGAGCGACGCGATCTCTTGATGGAGGAGCTTCTCGAGGACCGCGACCGTGATCGCACCGGGGCTGCCGCCGGAGATGGTGTAGACGTAGTCGAGCAGGTCGAAGACGTAGGCGAGCGGGCTGAAGATGCTGCCGCAGCCGGCGTCGCACTCGGCGCACCGCAGGGGAAGGATGTCGTCCGGCCGGTGGCGCCCGCCAACGCGCGCAGCGTCGCCCTGGCTGCTCGGCCCCGGATACCACGACTGGTCGCGGCTCGCGTGGCGGCCGGCGCGCAGCGTCCGCTCGGTCGCGACCTTTGAGACGACGCGGCCGAAGGCGCGGATGCGGGCGAGCCCCGCGCGCTCCCGTTCGGAGAGTCCGCCGAGCACGCGCTCGACTTGCCGGAGCGGCGTGCGGGTCAGCCGGCCGAGCGCGTCGAACCCTCGCTGCGCGAGCTTGCTCGCGAGCGCCGCATCCTCCGAGGCGAGCGCCAGCTTCGCCGCGGCGACGAGCTGATGGCGCCGTTCGGGAGCGAGGCCGAGCGCAGCGATGGCCTGCGCCCCGCGCGCCGAGAAGAGGTCGGCGACGGTCGCGATTCGCGCGTTGGCGAGCCGCTCCAGCGCGGCGGCCGGAAGGCCGAGCGCGCGGCCGAGCTCGGAGGCCGCGACCGGTCGGCGGGACGGCGGGGGCCGTGGCGGCTCGGATGGCGGGCCTTGCGCGGAACGGTCGACGACGAGCTCGATCTGCTGTTCGCGCTGCCGCACGTTCCAGAGCACGGAGTCTTCGGTGCTGAGGAGCAGGCGCTCGCCGTCGTAGATCTTGAAGAAGAGATCGGGATGGCTATCGAAGACGAACTCACGGAAACGCGAGCCGTCGAACTCGAGGCGGAACTCGCCACGCTCGTCGGTGACCGTCTCACCGAGCCGGTCGTCGACGATGAGATCCTTGTCCCACGCCTCGACTCGCACTCCGGCAAGCGGCTGCCGCTCACCGGCGTCGACGACGCGGCCCAGGATGACGTAGCTTCGCGGCACGGGCGTCTCCACCATAGAAGCGCGCGATGTTGACAAGCGCCGCGCAGTAGCACCAGCCAACGTCTCGGGAGCGGCGCGCGGACTCGTACTGGTGCGTCGGGTGGAGAAGCGACGCCCGTCAGTGGTCGCCGCTCACCGTCACTGAGCCGCGCAGGGTCGCGCGCCGCAGGAAGAGCAGCGCGAAGCAGGTGTTCACGAGCTCGTTGTCGTAGCCGCCGGAAGGCCACGAACCGTCGGGGAGCTGCCGCGCGATCAGCTCGTCGGCACCTTCGCGGTACCAGTCGTGGCGGCCGATGTACTTGCGTGCAGTGAGAGCACCGACGCGCTCGAGGGCGTAGAGGTAGTAATAGAAGTAGCCCGCGCCGGGTCCAGCGGGGGGAGGAGGAGGAGCTCCCGGCCCTCCCGCGGGAGGAGGCGCGCGACCCGCGGGCGGCAACGGATCGAGTGGGTTCTGCGTCACCGAGAACCGCTCCTGCATCCAGGCGAGCGCGGAGTCGATCGACACCACAGCGTCGCGCCTGCGCTTGCGCGCGACGGCGAGCGCTGCGCCTTTCCCCTTCGTCAACAGGTCGTCGAGAGCGAGCTCGATGCAAGCGATCCCGATGCAGGCGCGCGAGCCGCAGAGCTCCGGCCCGTCGCGCGTGCCATAGGTGTAGCAAAACCCTTTCGCCTCGACCTTGCGCGCGTACTCCTTCGGCTTGCCGTCCTGACCGTCGCGGACGTCGATCCATTTCACTTCCTTGCCGCTTGGCTGCTGGTGATCGAGGAAGTACTCGAGCACGTCGGCGAGCACTCCGCGGTCGAACTCGAGCCCCATCCGCGAGGCCGCCTTGAGTCCAAGCACCGCGTACTGGGTGTTGCTCATGTCGGCGGTGGTGGCGACCTGGCCGGTGGTGTCGTTGCCGTAGCTCCAACACTCGTGGAAGCGCTCGCGCACCAGGCGTTCGACCAGCGGTTGCAAGTAGTCGGCGTCGCCCGGCTGCAAGGCGCGCGGGAATGCGTATTTCGCGAGCTCGGCGGGGGTCATCTTGTCGACGCGCTGGCGCTCGCCGACGGGGGCGCTGCGCGCGTCGAACACCATCAGTGTGAGGCCGACCTCGTAGGTGAGTTTGGGCGGGTGGTTCTTCAGCCAGATGAAACCACGCGTCAGCGAGTCGCTGTATTGGTTCTCACCGGCAGCGATGCGGGCGAGCAGCGCGAGCGCCGTTTGTCCGGCTACGTAGTCGCGGTTGCTATGGAAGTGGTAGACGCCGTACCCGCCATCTTCTTGTTGCCCTTTCGCGAGCCACGCATCGGCGCGATCCACCGCCGCATTCACCTTCTTCACGAAGTCGGCGTCGGCCGCCGGCAGCACGGCGGGCCCATCGCCGTCTGCTTGTCGAGCGGCGGCGGCAGCGCCGGCATTGGTCGGCGTCCCGAGCAACACGAGCGACAACAGGGGCACAACAGCGGTGGAGCGGCACATGGCAGCTCTCCCGAACGGGGGTGGCGGTGTGCACAGCATGCCAGCCGCGTCAGTCGCCGGCGTAGCCGAGGCGCTGGAGCGCGGAGCGGGTCGCGTCGTCGAGCGCCGCGTGCGCGGAGACGGACGCGGCGGCGGCGGCCGCGCGGGCGTAGTCCGCGAGTGCTTCCGCGGTCCTGCGGGCGACCGTGGCGTGCGCGGGATCCATGGCGACCAGATCGGTCGTCTCACCCGGATCGAGGAGGGCGTCGAACGCGAGCAGCCGCTCGTCGGCGCCATCGCGGGCGACGATGACCGTGCGCGCGCCATCGCGCTGTGCGAGAGCGGAGCTGCCGCCCCACTGAACCGATGAGAACGCGGGACGCGCGGCGGTTGGCGCGGCCGGCGTGGTGCCATCGCGGTCGGCGGCGGCGGGGGTGGGGCGATCGGGGTCGACACGCAGCAATGGAAGGAGTGTCTCGCCGTCGAGCGGCGGCGCGGTGGCCGGTAGCTCGAGCGCGAGAAGCTCGAGGAGCGTCGGCACGAGATCGATGCTGCGCACCTGCGTCGACACACGGCGGCCGGCGGGAAGCAGGCTCGGCGCCGAGAGGATCAGCGGCACATGCACCAGCTCGGTGAAGAGCGAGTGGCCGTGGCCCCAACCACCATGGTCGAAGAACTCCTCTCCGTGGTCCGCGGTCACGACGACGACGGTGTGGTCGAGCACGCCGCGTTGCTCCAGTGCAGCGAGGAGTGCGCCGATCGCGGCGTCGACCTCGTGGATGCACGCGTCGTAGGTGGCGATGAGCGCAGCGCGTGCCGCCGCGTCGAGGCGCGTGCCGCCGTGGAACGGCAGGAAGAGATGGCGCGAGGCGGGCGGGACGTCGGCGAGCGCGACGGCACCTTCGAATAGGCGGTGCGCTTCGGCCGGGCGGTAGGGCGCGTGTGCCTCCATGTATTGGATCTGCGCGAACCACGGGGCGAAGGAGACGGCTGCACCAGTGCCATCGACGAAGGCGAGCAGCTCCTCGTTCAGCTCGGCGGCGCGCGGGTCGCTTCGCTCTCCACTGCGATCGAACGGGAGGGAGACGAGCTCCTCGAAGAGGCGCCACGGCCGCTCGGGCCAATGCAGCGCCTCGACCCACACATCGCGCAGTCGGGCCAACACATGGAACGCGGCGAGCGGCGCCGCCGGGCTCACCATCGGACCGACGTAGCGATCGACGCCCTGGCCGAAGCCGAAGGTCGGCGCGACAAAGGCATTGGCGGAGAAGAGGCCGGTGCGGTAGCCGGCACCGCGCAGGAGCTCGGCGAGCGGCTGCTCGCGGTCGGGGAGGCTCGCGCCGAAGAGCTCGACGCCGAGGCGCGGAGGGATCCGACCGGTGAGGAGGCTCGCAGTCGCGGGCTTCGTGTGAGGCGCCTGCGCGATGCAGTGCTCGAAGAGGACGCCACGCGATGCCACTGCATCGATGCGTGGCGAGGTCGGCCGAGCGCCGCCGTAGCACCGGAGATGATCGGCGCGCAGGGTGTCGATCACGAGGAGCAGGACGTTCGGGCGATCGCCCGCGTCGCCGACCGCCCCACGCCGCGCGCCGCGGTCCATCGGAAGCAGCAGCGGCGCCACCGCGGCAGCGAAGAGCAGGGCGAGCAGGCCGCCAATCACGCAACGCCCTCTCGACGTTGCCGCCAACGACGCCACCCGCGAGCACGGTCGCGCGACCACTCTCGCGATGAGCGGCACGCCCCCAACCAGCAGGGCGCCGTTGATGCCGAGGCTCATCGCCCCGAACGCGTCAGGCAGCCATCTCCGATTCAGCGGGTAGGCGACCGCGACGATGACGCCGAGCCCGACCGCCGCCGCGAGGTACCAGCCCGTCGCGCGCGAAGGTGCCTGGCGCCCGAGCACTACCCGGCGCACGACGACCAGCCCTGCCGCGGTGATGGCACCCAGTACCCCGTAGAGCAGCGCTGCCGCCGGCAGCAGGCGAAAGCCACCGATCGCGACGCGGCCTTGTGCCACGAGCAGCGCGGCCTCGACCAGCCCGCAGGCGGCGCCGCACGGCACCAGGACGGCAAGCGCGGCGGCGAGCTCGTGCAGCAGCTCGAAGATGAGGCCGCGCTCCGGAGAGCGATTCACGCGAGGCGTCTCAAGGAAGGCTCGCGCGCGCGGCGGCGATCGTCGCGGGGCTCGCCCAGCCGATCAGCGTGCTCCCCCACGCCATGCCGCCGCCGAGCGCAAAGAGCAGCACGCGATCGCCGTCGGCGAGCTTGCCCGCCCGGTTCGCCTCGTCGACCGCGATCGGCACGCTTGCGCTCGACGTGTTGCCGGCGTGGTCGATCGAGAGCACGAGCTTCGCGAAGTCGAGCCCGGCGCGCTCCGCCGAGTCGCGAATGATGTTGAGGCTCGCGTGGTGTGGGATCACCGAGGTGACGTCGGCGAGCGCCACCCCGGCGCGCGTCACCGCTTCTCGGATGCAGTCGACGGAACGGGTGACGGCGAAGTCGTAGACGCCCTGGAAGTCGCTCACCAGGAACTGCTCGCCCGCGGCGAGCCGCTCCGCCGTGAGCGGTCGCGCCGAGCCGCCCGCCGGCACCCGTAACGCGTGACCCGACTTGCCATCCGAGCCGGCGTAGAACGACTGGAAGCCGAAGCGCGGCGCGAGCGGCAGCTGCTCCAGCACCACCGCGCCGGCGCCGTCGGCGAAGAGGCCGCTCATCCGGAAGTCGCGCGGGTCGATGAGGTAGGTCATCTTCTCCGCCGCGATCACGAGCGCCCGCCGGTACCGGTGCCGCGCCATCAGGGCGTCCGCGATCATCAGCCCGTTGATGAAGCCGGGGCAGGCGTCCTGGAGCTGATGGAAGACCGCGGGCGTGTCGAGCGCCGCCTGGACCTTGCTGACCGAGTGGGGCGCGACGTGGTCGCTGGTTGCCGTCGAGAGGACGATCAGGTCGATGTCGCGCGGCTCGAGACCCGCGGACTGCAGGGCACGCCGCGCCGCCGCCGTCGCCATGTCACCGCTGCTCTCTCCCTCGGCCGCCCACCTCCGAGAGACGACGCCGAAGTGGCGGCGGATCCAGACGTCGAGATCGCAACCGGCCCGCTTCGGATCGAAGTTCGTGACGATCCGGGAGAGCTCCGCGTTGTCGACGACCCGCGCCGGCAAATAGCTCCCGGTACCGCTGACGATGCAAGGCAAAGACGAACCTCTTCCGCCGGGTGACGACGCGCACCGATCGATGGCGCCGTCGAGCCGTTCGATGATACGGCGAACACCGGGTGCCTGGCCCAAGCCCACCGCTTGAACGGTGCTACGTCACGCGCTCACCAAAGGCGGTCGGCGGCGGGAGGGGGGGTCGTCGACGGCTCGGTCAGGCTTTCTCGGCTTGCTCGATCTTCTCCTCCTTGTGGAGGGTGAAGTCGAACTTGGTGTTGTTGGCGCTGAATCGGAGGAAGCCGGTCTTGCACTCAGGGCACGGCCAGTCCAGCAGGGCTGACATGTTCGGGTTGTAGTGCGTCAGCAGGTTGTTGTTCTGGTTGACGTAGCACTCGAACAAGCACTCCCGGTTGTCGCAGGAGAACTTGAGCAGCGGCAGGTTGGTGTTCTTCAATCTCTCGTCTCCCCTCACCGAGGAGGCTCGGCGCCCACGGTCGCGCAGCTCCTCTGCTTCCCCTCGCTACTGCTTGACTCTGCTTACCTCAGGCTCTCGAGGGTGCCGTCTGCGACGACGGAATCTTCGAATTGAGCGGTATCCGATCTTGGACCTACCGGACTTCACGCTGGTTGAGGCTGGCACCGTAAGGAGGGGCCCGAAAGCTGTCAATCAGGCCGGCCGAAGTGGGTGCTGCTTTCGATCCTTCACGAGCCCGAGGTCCTGGCGGTACGAGTCGCCAAACCAGAAGTTTGGCCACCCAGAGCGGAATCCGAGCGAGGGCTGACGTCGCAGGGCTCGCGATTGTCCGGCGACCTCTCGGTCCGCGATCAGTCGTCCTTGTGGACGCCGGCGCGCTCGGCCTCGATGCCATCGAGGATGGCCTGGGTTACGTCTCCGGTCGGATAGACACCCGAGAAGCAGGCGTTGCAGAACTGCTTCAAGTCGGTGTTGCCTTCGCGCACGGAGGTCTCGAGGTCGGCCAGCTCCTGGTAGACGACGCCGTCGGCGCCGATCTCCTTGGCGATCTCCGCAGCCGTCTTGTCGCGCGCGATGAACTCGTTCTTGGTCGACATGTCGATGCCGTAGACGCACGGATGGAGGAGCGGCGGCGAGCAGCTCGCGAAGTAGACCTTGTTCGCGCCCGCCTCGCGCGCCATCTGGATGATCTCGCGGCTGGTGTTGCCGCGCACGATCGAGTCGTCGACGATCAGCACGTCCTTGCCCTGGAACTCGAGCTGGATGGCGTTCAGCTTGTGGCGGATCGATTTACGGCGCATCTTGTTGCCCGGCATGATGAAGGTCCGCCCGATGTAGCGGTTCTTCACGAAGCCCTCGCGGTACTTGATGTTCAGCCGCTGCGCCATCGCGAGCGCGGCATCGCGCGCCGACTCGGGCACCGGCATCACGACGTCGACCTCGATGCCGGTCTGCTTCCACTTCTCGGCGAGGTGCTCCCCCATCCGGCGGCGCGACTTGTAGACGCTCACCTTGTCGAGGAAGGAGTCGGGGCGCGCGAAGTAGACCCACTCGAAGAGGCACGGATGGTGCAGATCGTTGCGGACCTGGCGGCGCGTGACGGTGCCGTCGTTGCGGATGACGATCGCCTCGCCCGCCTTGAGGCTCGACGTGTGGTGGTAGTCGAGCAGGTCGAGCAGGACCGACTCCGAGGCGACGCAGAAGCTCTTCCCGGAGCCGTCCGGCTGCGCCCGCTCACCGATGATGATCGGCTTGATCCCCTTGGGGTCGCGGAAGGCGAAGAGGCCAAAGCCGGCGATCATCCCCACCACCGAGTAGGCACCCTTGCAGCGCTCGAAGATCTTGCCGACGGCGGTGAAGACCGCCTCCTCGGTCGGCTTCGCGACGCCGGTTTGCTCGAGCGCGTGGGCGAAGACCTGCAGGATCGCCTCGACGTCGCAGTTGCTGTCGACCATGAAGTGGTCGTGCTCGGTCAGCTCCTTCTTCAGCTCGTAGAAGTTGATCAGGTTGCCGTTGTGCGCCATCGCGATGCCGAACGGCGCCTTCACCAGGAACGGCTGGGTGTCATCGACGCTGCCGCCGCCGACGGTCGGGTAGCGGACGTGACCGATGCCGAGGTTGCCGCGCAGCTTCGGCAGGTGGTCCTCGCGGAAGACCTCGCGGACGAGTCCCATGCCGCGCTTCAGGTGGAAGCGGCCGTTGTAGGTGCAGGCGCCCGCTGCGTCCTGTCCGCGATGCTGGATCGATACCAGCCCGTCGAGGAGATCGGAGATGACGTCGCGCTGCTTGGGGCCCACGACCCCGATGAATCCGCACATGCCCACGCACCTCGCCCGCCCGCCGCGAATGCGCGCCGTCCGCTGTCACGCAGAGCCGGTCCGCAGGCTCCGCGTGCGACGCGCGATGAGGCGATGACGGAGCGGCACTATACGGGTGCGGAGGGCGGCGACGGACGCGGCGAGTAGTCCCCAGGTCATCGACGGCAGGTCACCCGCGCCGCCATCGGAGTTACCCTCGCCGCCGTGTTCTTCACCGACCGCCAGCTGAAGCTCCTCGCCTTCATCCGCGCGCGCCTCGACGCGCAGGAGCCGGCGCCGACGTTGCAGGAGATCGCGACCGAGTTCGGCATCACGAAGGTGACCGCGCACCAGCACCTGCGCGCGCTCGAGAAGAAGGGGACGATCCGGCGGCAGCGCCATCAGGCGCGCTCGATCGAGCTCAACTGGGCACCCCAGCCGCCGCGCCCGCGCGCCGCGAAGCTCCCGCTCGCCGGTCGGCTGTTCGCCGGCGGCCATCTCGACTACATGGCGCGTCCCGACAACTTCGACCCGGCCGACCTGGTCCCGACCGAGCAGCACGGCCACATCGTCACCATCGTCGGCGACCACCTCGCCGCCGACGGCTTCCCCGACGGCGCCCTGCTGATCATCGAGCCGCGCAGCAGCGCGCGCCCGCGCGAGATCGTGCTCGCGATGCTCTCCGACGGGACGGCCGTGATCCGCCGCTACGAACGCGGCACCATCGACGATGCCCTCATCCCGCTGCGGCCGGGATCCGCGGGCGCGGCCGAGTCGATCGCAGCACGCAGGGTGAAACTGCTGGGCGTGGTGAAGGCCTGCGTGGTGAGGTTCGCGGCGAGCTGAGAGCGCTGGTCGATCGGCCCGCTCTAGAGAAACTCGACCTCGTCCTCGCGCAGTGACCGCTCGCAGAAGTAGCAGCGGAGCTTCAGAGGTTCGCGGCGGGCGACCACGAAGCGGCTGGTGACGCGCGGATCCTGGGTGACACAGGCGGGATTCATGCAGCGGATCAGCCCTTCGATCACGGGCGGCAGTTCGGGCTGGAACTTCGAGACGACGGCGAAGTCGCGAATGATGCTGAAGGTCGCCTGCGGGGAGAGGAGAGCGACCTTGTTCATCTCGTCCGGGGTCAGCTCGCGGCCCTCGATCTTGATCAGGTCCTTCTTGCCGAGCTTGCGGCTGTCGAGGTTGACGCCGATCAGGACGGTTGCGTCGGCGGCGAGGCCGAGCATCTTCAACGCCTTCAGTGCGGTGTGCGGACCGAGGTGATCGATCACCGTGCCCGAACGGACGGAGCTCACCTGCATCTTGATGTTGGGAGGTTTCAACGCGGGGGCTCCGGAGGTCTTTGCGGCGGGTGCGGGGCGCCGCACTCGCGTGGTCGCGGCGGCGCGGCCCATCTCACGCGGCTCCAAGGCAGAGGGCGAGCAGCGTCTGCCGGACGATGACCCCGTTGTGGGCCTGGTCGAACCAGGCGGCGCCGGGGTGCTGGTCGAGCGCCTGGTGGACCTCGTTCACGCGCGGGAGCGGATGCATCAACGTCACTTTCGGACCGAAGCGCTGCACGCTCGCCGGGGTGACATGGAAGGCGTTGCGGATGCGCTCGTACTCGATCGGATCGGCGAAGCGCTCCTTCTGGATGCGCGTGAGATAGAGGACGTCGATGGTCGGCGGGACGGCCGCGAGCTCGTCGACGGTGGTGTATTGCGTGCCGGTCTCCTCCAGGTCCTCGACGAAGTCGTCGGGCAACCGCAGCGAAGGTGGTGAGACGAGCCACAGCTTGGCCCCGAACAGCGACAGGCTGCGGATCAACGAGTGGACCGTGCGGCCGTACTTGAGATCGCCGACGAAGGCCACTTCGAGGCCGTCGATGCGCCCGGTCCGTCGCTGCAGTGTGAAGAGATCGAGCAGCGTCTGCGTCGGATGTTGGTTGCTGCCGTCGCCACCGTTGATGACCGGGAGCTTGGTCGCCTCGGCGGCGAGCCGCGCCGAGCCCTCGGCCGGATGGCGGATCACGATCACGTCGCAGTAGCCCTCGG
>CAYRQC010000180.1:0-2586 GCA_964426265.1 uncultured Phycisphaerales bacterium
GCTTGCCGTTCTCGCGGCTGATCTGGTTGGAGCCCTCGCCGACCTCGATGCGCGCCACGGAGCTCAACGGAATGAACGCGAGCGCGTCGTGGCGCTCCGGCATGAAACCCAGCGACGCGAACGCGACCGGTTCCACGACGCCGGACGCCGGCAACGGGATCGGCAGATTGGCGAGGTTTTCGACGTCGCGACGAATGTCCTCGGGCAAGCGCACGACCAAGTCGAAGCGCCGATCGCCTTCGAACACCTGACCCGCCTCGCGCCCGCCGACCGCGGCGGCGACGACGTCTTGCACGTCCGCGATCGAGAGTCCGTAGCGCGCGATCGCCGAGCGATCGATCTCGATCTGCATCACCGGCAGGCCGGTGGTCTGCTCGACCTTGACGTCGGCCGCGCCCGGAATGGCGCCCAACACCGTGGCGATCTCCTGCGCGGTGGCCTCGAGCGCCGCGAAGTTGTCGCCGAACACCTTGACCGCGACGTCCGAGCGCACGCCGGCGATCAACTCGTTGAAGCGCATCTGGATCGGCTGGGTCCACTCGAGTTTGTTGCCCGCGAGCTTGTCCAGCACCGTTTCGATCCGCAGCCGCAAGGCGTCCTTGGGCTCGTCCGGGTCGGGCCACTCCGCCTGCGGCTTCAAGATGATGAACGTGTCCGACACGTTGGGCGGCATCGGATCGGCCGCGAGTTCCGCGGTACCGGTCTTCGAGAACACGAAGGCCACCTCGGGAAAGCTCCCGATCGTGCGTTCGACTTCGAACTGCATCGTCGACGACTGCGTCAGCGATGTGCTCGGGATGCGCATCGCGTGCATCGCGATGTCCTTTTCGTCGAGCGTCGGGATGAACTCGCGCCCGAGCTGGCTCGCGAGCCACGCCGAAGCGGCGAAGGCCGCGACTGCGACCGTGATCACCGCGACGCGCGCGCGCAGCGCGAAGTGCAGAGCGGGAGCGTAAGCGCGTTTGGCAGAGCGAATGAAGAAGTTCTCCTGCTCCGTGACGCGCCCCGTGATGACGAGCGCGACCATCGCCGGCACGAAGGTCAGTGACAGGACGAAGGCAGCGATCAGCGCGAAGATCACCGTCAACGCCATCGGGTGGAACATCTTCCCCTCGACGCCGGTCAGCGCGAGGATCGGCACGTACACGGTGACGATGATCGCTTGGCCGGCCACCGACGGTTGGATCATCTCCTTGGCGGCACTGCCGACTTCGGCAAGCCGCTCCTGCAGCGAAAGCACTCGCCCGAGTGCGTGTTGGCGCTCGGCGAGGCGTCGCAAGCAGTTCTCGACCACGATCACTGCGCCGTCGACGATCAGGCCGAAGTCGAGCGCTCCGAGGCTCATCAAGTTGCCGCTGACCGTGGCCTGCACCATCCCGATCGCGGTGACCAACATCGAGAGCGGAATCGCGAGCGCGCAGATCAGCGCGGCGCGAATGTTCCCGAGCAACAGGAACAGCACGACGATCACCAGCAGCGCGCCCTCGACCAGGTTCTTCTGGACCGTCTCGATGGTCGCGTTGACGAGCTTGGTGCGGTTGAGCACGGTCTTGGCGCGAATGCCCGGTGGAAGGCTGCGCGCGACCTCCAGCATCTTCGCGTCGACCGCGGCGGAGACCGTGCGGCTGTTCTCGCCGATCAACATCAGCGCCGTGCCGACGACGACCTCGTGTCCGTTCTCGCTCGCGCTACCCGTGCGCAGCTCGCGGCCGATGCCGACGGTCGCGACGTCGTCGACGTGGATCGGCACGCCGCCGCGACTGCCGACGGTGATCGTCGCCAGCTGCTCGGGCGTCTCGATGCGCCCCGTCGCGCGCACCAGGTACGACTCGCCCTTGTGCTCGATGTAGCCGGCGCCGGTGCTGACGTTGTTGCGCTCGAGCGCGTCGATCACGTCCGCGAAGGTCAGCCCGTAACTGACGAGCTTCATCGGATCCGGCTGAACGTGGTACTGCTTGAGGTAGCCGCCGATCGCGTCGACGCCCGCGACGCCGAGCACTCCGCGCAGCTGCGGCCGGATGATCCAATCCTGCACTTCGCGCAAGTACGCGGCGCGTTCGAGCTCGTTGGTCAGGCGTCGGCCCTCCGGGGTCAGGTACGCGCGATCGCTCTGCCAGCCGGGTCGGCCGTCCGACGTCTCGGCGCCCTCGCCGTCCGGGTGCTCGTATTCGACCGTCCACATGTAGACCTCCCCCAGCCCCGTCGAGACGGCGCCCATGCGGGGTTCGGCGCCGGGTGGCAAGTTCTCGCGCGCCTCCGTGAGACGTTCGTTGACCTGTTGGCGGGCAAAGTAGATGTCCACGTCGTCCTGGAAGACAGCGGTCACTTGCGAAAAACCGTTGCGGGAGAGGGAGCGTGTGGACACCAGACCGGGAATGCCTGCCAGCGCCGTTTCGATGGGAAAAGTGATCTGCTTCTCGACCTCGACGGGGGAGAGCGCCGCAAAGACCGTGTTGATTTGCACTTGCTTGTTGGTGATATCCGGCACGGCATCGATCGGCAGGCGTTGCAGCGTATACCCTCCAAGGCCCGCAGCGATCAGCGTCAAGAGTACGATGAGCATGCGGTGCTCAAGAGCAAACCGTA
>CAYRQC010000181.1:0-7386 GCA_964426265.1 uncultured Phycisphaerales bacterium
CGCTCGGCGGCATCGACGGGGGGAGTCTCGCCGCGCCGCTCGCGCCGCGGGCGCAGCGCGCGCAGCAGGATGCGGAATGCGCGGTCGGAAAGGCGGTAGCGCAGGTCGAGCAGCTCGGCGTCGCTCTCCGCGCCTTGCAGCTCGGGGACGACCACGCCCGCAGAGAGCAGCCGCGACTCGGGCGCCAGCAACCGCACCCCTTCCAGCAGCGAGAACGACGTGTCGAAGAGCATCGCGAGCAGCTCGCGCCCCTTCATCGAGACGTCGTCCTGCGTGAGGCGCCGCTTCAGCAGCTCGAGCATCAGCAGGACATGGTCCTTGCCGAGGCGATAGCGCTTGAGCAGCAGCTCGAGCGGCCCGCTCCCTTGCAGCTCCTTCAGCAGCCGGCTGACGTGGAGCATCCGCTCGCGCGCGCGTCGCGTGAGGGTCGACTGCTCGGCGGGCTCGAGCACCAGCTCGCGCTGGTTGCGGCGGATCGTCCCGATCTCGTCGGCGAGGTCGAGCAGCCGCTTGAGGAGCACGCGATCGTGGCGCGGGTTCATGGGGCGTGGAGGTCTCGCCGAGGAGTCTTCGAACGTGGTCAGCAGGGCCGCAACGCTGCCAGGAAAGTAGCCGAGATCGCGGCGGTTGCCGGCAGGCTGCTCCGTCTCGGCTAGGCTCTCCGGCGTAGCGGCTCGGAAAAGCTCGGGCGGGACGGGAGCAGCGGGATGGGGATGGTGGTCGCCGGCGCCGACTTCGGGTCGAACCGGACCGGGTACATCGTGGCGGAGTGCAAGGGCGGCGAGCTCCTCCAGCTCGCGCGTGAGAGCCGTTTCACACGGCTCGCCGAGGGGCTCAGCGAGAGCGGCCGCATCCACGGCGAAGCGGTGGTGCGCACGCTCCTCTGGTGCGAGGAGATCCGCAAGCGGCTGAAGAAGCTCGAGGTCGAGCGGTTTCGCGGCGTCGGCACCGAGGCGCTGCGGCGCGCCAGCAACCAGGCCGAGGTGCTCGGGCTGATCGAAGACGTGCTCGGCTACCCGATCGAGGTGATCTCGGGCGACGAGGAGGGGCGGCTCACCTTTCGCGGCGTGCGGATGAAGTACGGCAAGGGGCCACTCGCGGTGATCGATATCGGCGGTGGCTCGACCGAGGTGTGTATGGGTGGCGATCCACCCAAACGCGGCGAGGAGGCGATTGAAGTGAGGAGCATGCGGGTCGGGGCGGTGGTGTTGACCGATCGCTGCGGCGAGGAGTGGGATGCATTGACTCGGGTGATGCGTTCCGAGCTGCGCGGCTTCGCGCCCAAGCAAGAGGTGCCGGGATTGCTCACGGTGCTCGGCGGGACCGGCGCCAACCTCGCGATGATGGACCTCGACGACCACGACCTGAAGGACGACCACATCGAGGGCCACGTGATCGAGCGCAAGCGGCTCGAGGAGCTGCGCAAAGCGACGCTCGGGATGAGCCCGAAGCAGCGCGTGGAGAAGCTCGGGTTGCCGCCGCAACGCGCGGACATCCAGGTGGCGGGCCTCGCGATCCTCGAAGCGGTGCTCGATCACCTCGGCATCAAGGCGGTCCGCACGTCGCGCTATGCACTCCGCCACGGCGTGCTGCAGTCGATCGCGCCGCGCGAGAGCTGAAGACGGTGGCGCGGCGCTTTCGACGGTGGGCGCTGGTGTTGCTCGCCATCTTGGTTGCATGGGTGGTCGTAGTGCGCGTGGCCCTGTTCGAGACGCTACGCGTCACCTCCGGCTCGATGGAGCCGCTGCTCCACGGCGCGGCGTCGGGTGGCGACGAGATCCTGGTCGCCAAGCCGTGGTGGAAGCTCTTCGAGCCGCGGCGGTTTGACCTCGTCGTCTTCGAGCGCAGCGGCGAGGAGGCGCGCAGCGACGAGCGCGTGGTCGTGAAGCGCGTCGCGGCGCTCGGCGGCGAGGCGGTCCGCATCGACGGTGGCGAGCTCCTCGTGCGCGGCCATGACGGCGTCGAGCGGCCGATCGTGAAGGAGTACGCCGAGTTCCGACCGCTGCTGGTCCCGCTGTGGCGCGAGCCGGGCGGTGAGCATGCGGCGGCGGGGCTGTTGCTCGAAGAGCGACGTGGAGATGGACGCGAACACGGGCTCGAACACGGATCCGAAGAAAGGAGCGTGACCTACGACGATGGATGGCTGGCGGCGGATGGCACGCGTCAGCCGGGTCACCATGCGGTGGCCGACGTCCTCTTCCGGATCGATCTCTTGCTCGAAGAGGAGTCGACCAGCGTGCGGTTCAACTTCTCGGCGGCCAAGCAGTCGTTCGCGATCCAGATCGAACCACTCGCCGGTCGCTACGCCGTCACCATCGACCGCCAGTGCGAAGGCGAGCCGCACCGTGTGGTCTGCGCGCCGGGCGCGGCGGTGGCGGTGGGCAAGAGCCGGTGTATCGAGCTGTGGCATATCGATACCTGGGTCGGCGTGGCGATCGACGGCGAGGTCGCGCTGACGGTCGGCGCAACGGAGCCGAAGGGCGTGCTCGACGCGCGCGGGCCGGTGCACGACGTGAAGCTCGAAGTGCAAGGCGGTCGCGCGACGCGGCGCGGCTTCTCGGTCTGGCGTGACCTCTTCTTCACGCGGCCCACCGACGCGCCGAACGCGGTCGGGGACACACCTTTCGAGGTGCCCGTCGGCAGCCTTTTCCTGCTCGGCGACGCGAGCTTCCAGTCGATCGACAGCCGCTACTACGGAGCGGTACCGATCGCGGCGCTGCGCGGCCGGCCGCTCTGGGTCACGGGCCCTTCGGGACGGCGCCGCGCGCTCTGGTAGAAGCTCGCGTCGCGCCTTCGTGGTTCTCCCAACGTGTTTCATGACAACGGCTTGCGACGAGAGTGACGAGGCGCCTCGAAACCTTCGCGCTGGCTCGTGGGTTTCACTCGTCCGTGATGAGGTCGGCCGAAGCGATGCAGCAGTCGACGACCCCTGACATGGCCGCCGATCCGGGGCAGGCGTGGATGCTCGCGTTCCAACGCGGGGATGACGCCGCGTTCACCCGCATCGTCGTCCATTACGGGGCGCGCGTCGTCGCGTTCTCCCGCCGCGCCGGCGCCGACGCCACCAGTGCCGAGGATCTGGCACAGGAGGCGTTCCTGCGCGTCGCGCGGGCGAAGGAGCGCTACGAGCCGACGGCCAAGTTCTCGACCTGGCTTCATCGCATCCTGTTTCGCATCGCGCTCAACGATGGCACGCGCAACCGTTGGCGGCGGGCGGTGGCATTCAAGGCGCAGCGCGAGATCGACGAGGGGGCGCCCGGCCTTCCCGAGCCGACCGCGCTCGCCGACGCCGCGCCGCCCGTCGCGCTCTCGCTCGCGGAGCTACGCGAGCAGGTGCGTGCAGCGGTTGCGGAGCTGCCGGAGCCGCAGCGGACCGCGCTGCTCCTCCATCGATTCGAGAGCTGTTCCTACGAAGAGGTCGGAACGACGCTCGGGCTGTCGTTGCCGGCCGTGAAATCGTTGTTGTTTCGGGCGCGGGAGAACGTCAAGAAGCGCTTGGCCCCGCTCCTCCGTGATGGTCGAAATGGTGATGAGGTGACCGATGGACTGTCGTGAGCTGCGCGATCAGCTGCCGGAGCTGCTCGCCGAGAGCCTGGACACCGTGCACGAGCTGGCGGCGGAGGCGCACCTGCGCAAGTGCGCCGACTGTGCGCGCGAGGTGAAAGACCATCGCCGCGCCTGGAAGCTGCTCGGCGTGCTGGACGGCGATGGTGAGCTGCCCGTGGTGCGGCTCGAGCAGATGGCCGCGGCGACGCTCGATCGGGCGCGAGTGCCGGCGACGGCTGGGGCGGCCGGCGCCGCCACCGGACGAGCGGGTGATGCCACACACGATGCCACACACCATGTAACACACCGCCACATGGCGCCGATCTTCACCCTGCGTCGTGGCTGGCCCCGCGTGGCGGCGAGTGCCGCGGCTGCGGCGCTGCTGATCGCGGCGACCTTCGGCGTGCGGATCTGGATGCAAGAGGGCGGTTCGGGTGCCCTCCCGCGCTTCCTCGACGATCCCGAGTTCGTGACGAACTTCGAGGTGATCCGCGACCTGCCTGATCTCGATGCCCAGGGCGAGCTGCTCGACCTCGACGATGAGCTGCTCGTCCTCGACGCGATGAGGGGGGCGTGACCGTGGTGCTCGCACTCCTCTTCACCTTCACCGTTCTTTGCGCGGAGGATGAGCGTGGGGTCGCCGACCGTGGCGCTGCCGTCGCTGCCGTCGCCGCCGACCGTACCGCCACGGACCGCGCCGCCGTGGTCACTGCCTGGCAGCAGATGCCCGAATCGGAGCGCGCCGCCGTCATCCAGAGCTTCGAGCGGTGGCAGCAGCTCGCGCCCGACGATCGCGAGGTGATGAAGCGACGTCACCAGCGATTGAAGCACGCCCGCTCGCGAGTGCGCGACGTGATGGCCAACGACTCGCAGCGCGAGGTCGACGCGATGGAGGAGGGCCCGCGTCGCCACGAGCTCAATCGCTGCGCATTGCTCGCATTGCGCGAGCGGTTCGACGAGCTGCCGCCCGAGATCCGCGAGCGCATCGACGACGATCTGCGTCCATTCCCGCCGCACCAGCGCGAGCGCAGCCGCAAGCAACTGATGAAGCAGTATGTGGACTTCGCGCTGGTCGACCAGCTGAAGCGCATGGTCGATCACGGCGTGCTCGACCAGGAAGAGGTGGCCGACCTCGGTCGCCGCATCGCAGAGACGCCGGGAGAGCGGCTCGGGATGCTGCGCCAGTTCATCGCCGACCATCCCGTCGCGTTTCGATTGCCGCCGGAGATCGCGGAGAAAGTGCGGTCAGTCGCCGATCCGCGGCTCGGTCTCCATCTGCTCGACAAGCTGCGTCGTCGCGGTCGCGGCGACAAGCTGCCGCCGCCGCCCTTCCCGCTCCCGCCGCGTCCACCGCGCGATGGTGGTCCACCAGGCGGTCCGCCGCCGGGAGGGCCGCCCTTTGGCGGTCCGCCATCCGACGGTCCGGCCCGCGAGGTCTTTCCGCGGAACCGCGATCTACGCGATCCGAAGGACGCACGCGATCGCGTCCCCGACCTGCATCTCCCAGGCGACCGCGACCAGGAGCAACGCGGATCAGGGTAGGTCTGCGCTCGATGACCCACGTCCATCCGCTGACCAAGGCGACGAACGCGCAGGCAAGGTCGGGATAGGCTCTGCGCTCGATGACCAACGTCTATCTCGACCTCACGGCCGAGTTCAACGCGGGCCGGCTTCGTGCCGTGATCTGCAGCGGTCAAGCCGTTGTGCTGCACCGCCTTGCGGTCGTCAGCAAGGACGGCGACTGGATCCTGCGCGAGGACGACGAGGCGATCGAGCACGTCTTGCGCGTCCTCGCGCGGCACGGCGCACGCTATCGGTTCGGGGCTCCGCTCGCCCTGCCATGGCTTCGCGGCGGATGGAGCTCCCACTTCGATTTCATGCATGGCGAGCTGCGAGTCCGGACCGACTTCTTCAGTCGACCTCCACGAGTGACAACCGTGGAGCTGGCGCGGGTATGGCGAGAGCAGGAGCTGCACGTGCCGCCGTTCGTCGATGTGCGGGTGCTCGCGGAGCTGAAGAAGACGAATCGCGAGAAGGACTACGTCGTCATCGGCGAGCTTGCGCGGCTGATGACCGATGTTCGCGATCAGCTGCTCTACTCGCGCAGCGCCCGTGACCTGATCGAGCTGTCCGCTCGCCATCCGCAGGAGACACTGGAGGTTGCCGCGGCTCGACCGCTGTTGCGTCACACGTCGTTGCCGCGCCACGAGCTGCAGCGAGAGTTGGATGCCGAGAAGGCGCTGCTGATCGACGCCAACGAGGCGCGGCTCGCGCGTTTCCTGAGCGCCGCCGAGCCGTGGTCCGCCGCGTGGCCTGCGTTGGAGCGCGAGGTTGCTGGCATGGAGTTGCTCGCGGCGCACGAGGTCCTCGTCCGCCGCGCGAAGGAGCTACTTCCGGTCGCGGCCGGGGGCGCGGTCGAGGGCACGGCCGATGGCGCAGTCGAGGGCCCTGCCGATGGCTGCTGAGCCGCGTGACGAGTTCCTCAGCGAAGAGGATCTCGATTTGAAGAGCCTCTCGTGGGACGAGCTGATCGCCTACTGGAACCTCTGGCTCGAGCAGGCGCAGGTCAGCAATGACCTCGATGCCAACGAGTACTCGCACGGCGTCTTCGTGCTGTTCGGCGATCGCTATCGCAACCATCCCGCACGGCGAAAGAGCCGCGAATCGTCACCCGCCCATGCACTGCCCGCCGTCGACCCGCAGCGTCGTGCCGGTGATGTAGCGGGAGAGCGGTGAGCAGAGGAAGAGGATCGCGTCCGCGGCTTCGTCGGGCTCGCCGAGGCGGCCGAGTGCGCTGGCTTGGCGCGCCTGTTCGGTGGCAGCGGCCGGCAGCGCCGCGGTCATCGGCGTGCGGATGTAGCCGGGAGCGACCGCGTTGACGCGGATGCCGAATGCGCCCGTCTCCTGCGCCGCCGATTTGGCGAGTGCGATCACGCCCGCCTTGCTCGCCGCGTAGTTCGACGAACCGAAGCCGCCGCGCAGCGCGAGGATCGACGCCATCAGCACGATCGAGCCGCTGCCCTGTTTGCGCATCGGTGGGATCGCCGCCTTCACGACGCGGAAGGAGCCGGTGAGGTTCACGTCGAGCACCTTCTGCCAGCGCGCGTCATCGAGCTTCCAGAGCAGGTCATCGGCCGTGATGCCGGCACAGCAGACCACGGCATCGAGCCGGCCGAAGCGCTCGAGCGTGAGTGCGACGGCACGCTCGACGTCGGCGGTCTGGGTCACGTCGCCGGTGACGTGGAGCGCGGCCGGCGGGGCGTCACCGGGTGCCGGCGCTCGATCGAAGCCGACGACGCGCGCGCCCTCTTCGCTCATGCGTCGCACCACCGCCGCGCCGATCCCGGACGCAGCGCCGGTCACCAGTGCCACACAGTTCGTGAGCCGGAGTCCGATCATGGTCGCGTGCCTCGTGATTTCACGATCGGATCGAGTCGCCCTGAGTCGTCCTGATCCGCCGTGAGTCGCCCTGATCCGTCGTGAGTGGCCGTGATCACGTTGATTCGCCTCGATCCGTCGGGTGTTCTTCGCTTCGTCCACCGTGTCTCGCGTGCGGTCAACCCAGCAGCTCACGACCATGGGTGCCGGTGACGCGAGTCACGTCGCGATCTCCACGCGCTCACCCTCGGCGTACCCGATGGTGGAGAGACCGATCCTACGGCGGCGCGGGAGCGGCCGCGTCGATCAGCGGTCGTGACCGAGCGCGGGCCGCGGCTCGAAATTGACGATGACCGAGTCGTGCGACGGGTGCGGCGACGCGCGCAGCCGCACTGGCCGCGCAATCAAACACGCGGCAACTTGCACCAACAGCGACAGCGCGAGCAGCGCGGCGAGCAGCAG
>CAYRQC010000182.1:0-5167 GCA_964426265.1 uncultured Phycisphaerales bacterium
CGCGCCGGCCGCCGGAGTCAACAACCGCCGCCACCACGGGAGGGCGCGCGCCGCCACGAGGATCGACTCGCTCCCCACCAGCCACACTTGCAGACGATCGGCAGCAAGCCGGAAGACGACCGCCAGCAGCCCGCCGATCGCGCCGACCACCAATGCACAGGCCGCGAGCTGCAAGACATTGCAGACGCGAGTCAGCCGCTCGCTGGCGGTCGGCTCGCCCGGCTGCGATTCGCCCGGCTGCGATTCGCCCGGCGGCGATTCATTCGGCTGCGTCACTCTCCCACCTCGAAGAACCAGAGGAAACCCCAAAGCAGGCTGCTCGCGAAGGTGTCGGGCTCGGGGACACCGAAGGCAACCGCGTCGCAGAGCGTTGCGCAGCTCCAAGTCCGTTCGAAGCTCTGGACGTCGAGGGAGGAGCGCACCACGATCGCGCGCAGCCACTCATGGTCGACGCGCGCGAAGCTCCGTTCCGTAGGCCCGGCCGCGATACCCGGCATGTGATCGGCACCCCACGGCAACGCGACACTCTTCACTTCGGGGCGCGCCAGCACCGGCTGGCGAGCAAGATGGGATCTTGCGATCCCGCCGGCAGTCGTCTTCTCAGTCGTAGTCCTCGTTCAGCGCACGCAGGAACGCAGCGAGCGCGGCGATGTCGGAGCCCTTGATCGCGATGCCGGCCAGCGCGGCATCCTCGTTTCGCACGGCGCCGGCGCGCGCGAGCCCCGCGATCGACAAGTAGTGGCCGAGCACATCCTCGATCTCCGCGAACTGCCCGGTGTGCATGTAGGGCGCCCCGTCGGCGAGGTCGCGCACTCCCGGCGTCTTGAACGTGGCGATCGTCAACGGCAGGAGCTGGGCATTGGTCGCGACCAGCGGATCGAGACCATTCATGGTTGCGACGAGATCGTGCAGCGCCGTCTGCGGTGTCGGCACCGCGGCATTCGCGAAGACGTTCCACATTCCAAGATCGGTGAAACGCGCGTCACTCGCGTCAGGAACGCGCAGGAAGATGCCTTCGGCCGCCGGGTTCCCACCATTGGGTGGCAGGAACTGGTTGAGGTCGGTGGCGCGCGTGGCGAGCGAGGGAATCGTCATCGCGGCGAAGGTGCCGCCGCCATGAATCCCCTCGTACTCGGCCTGCGCCGTGCCGATGTTGTGGAAGAGGTGGTCGCTGAAGCTCGGGGCAACGTGGCACGCGGTGCAGTTGCCGAAGCCGCCGGCGGACAGCTCGGCCGGAGGCGGCGGGGTCGTCGATGGCTCGGCGAAGAAGACCTTCAGCCCCGCGAGCTCCGTCGCGCCGAAGGCGAAGGGCTGGTCGTGGTGCACGAAGACGCCATCGCTCGCCGTGACGAAGACCGGGCTCGCCAACGCGTCGATCAAGGACGCCAATCGCTCGGTGTAGTCGGCGTCGGTCTCGCCGGAATCGGGCTGGCTCGGCAGGGCGTTCTTCTCCAAGAACTTGTCGTAGGGCGAGCCGGAGAAAGCACCCGCCGCGTCGCGGGCGAACTCGAGTGCAGTCATGTAGGCGGCAACCAGGGCCGCCACGCCATCCAGGAGCTGCTGATCGGTCGCGGTCGTCACGTCGAGCTGGAACGCGAGTGGAAGCCGGAACTCCACTGGGACTGCGGCACCACCCGCGAAGAGCTCGGCGTAGGAGAGACCGCCGAACTCTGTGGCGAGATCACCGGCGCCGTTGTCGGCACGGATCACCGCGGCAACGTGCGCCACGGCCGCAGCCGCCTCGCTTGCAAGCCAACCGTAGTTGCGCCCGGTGAGCGTCGCCCGAACGAGATCTTCCGCGGTGGCGAACTCGCCGTCGAAGTGGAGGAAGAAGGGGCCGTTGCGCGCGACCGACGCATTCACCAGGGGCGGCGAGTTGCGCGGCGTCGTCGAGCGGCCATCGCCGCGATCCGGGATCGCCGAACGGAGCGCGAAATCACCGTAGGTGCGAATCCCACCGCCGCTGGCGCCGTCCACCTCGTCGACGAGGTGGCACTGCCGGCAGTTCATCGACTGGCCCGCGAACGGTCCGCCGAAGTTGCCTCCGGAAGCGATGGGCAGCGTGTCGACCGCCGGGTCGCCGCTCGCGAGAGGGAGGTTCAGGTTGCCGCCGGAGTTGGCCGCGAAAAACTGGGCGAACCGCGTCTCGAGAAAGAGCCGCTCGCCGGCCGCAACCTCAGCGGGATCGGCCGCCGCGGCAGCCGGACCGCCAGGCGAATGCGAGTTTCGGTGGCAACCGACGAGCACGAGCGCGGCGCACGCGATCCAGACCGGGCGGAGGGCCATTCAGTGGTTCCGTTCCTGATTCGAGAAACGCGGGGGTGGCCGGCCGATCGGCGACCCCTGAGCGAAGATCGTGGCGGCCGGCCACTCGCGTTCCCCATGGGATAAGGGGCAAACGCGCCTCAACGTTACGCTGCCGGATGATTTTTTTTGGCTCCCACATGGATGCGAACCTGATGTCCGCGGAACCGCTCTCGACCGATGGGATGCTGGCACAGTTGCGTTGGCGCTACGCGGTGAAGAGATTCGACCCGACGCGGAAGATCGCGGCGGCGACCTGGAGTGCACTCGAGGAAGCGCTTGTGCTGTCGCCCTCCTCGTGGGGCTTGCAGCCGTGGAAGTTCGTGGTCGTGACCGATCCGGCGATGCGCGAGAAGCTGTTGCCCGTGTCGTGGAACCAGCGCCAGGTGGTCGACGCGTCGCATCTCGTCGTGCTCTGCATCCGGAAGAACCTCGGCCTCGCCGACATCGACCGTTTCGTGCGCCGGACGGCGGAGGTGCGCGGCGTCGCCGTCGAAAGCCTCGCCAAGTTCCAGCACGTGCTGGTGAAGGACATCGTCGACGGGCCGCGCAGCTTGTTCACCAACCAATGGGCGGCGAACCAGGTCCACATCGCGCTCGGCAACTTCCTGACCGCCGCCGCCATGGTCGGCGTCGACACTTGCCCGATGGAAGGGTTCGAACCGGCGAAATATGACCAGCTCCTCGGGCTCTCCGCCAAGGGGCTGGCGTCGATCGTCGTCTGCGCGGCGGGATATCGCGGTGCGGACGACAAGTACGCGACGCTGCCGAAGGTGAGGTTCGCGGTCGAGGAGGTGATCGAGCGCCTGTAGTGGATGCCCTCCTCGCACGGCCCCAGCTCCTGCTCGTGACCGCCGCCGCGGCGCTCTTCGCCGCCGCGGCGCTCGCACTCTCAGGTTGGCTCAAGCAGCAGCACGGCTGGCGGACGGCCGACTCGCGCAAGACGTTCCACTTCCTGATCTTCGGCGGTGCCGCGGTGGCGCACACCATGACGCAGTCGATGGCGCAATCGGTGGCGCACACGACCGCGGCTCCGTCGGCCGACACGACAGTGGGATTCCTCGGCGTCTGCGCGTACGGCGCCGGAGTGAGTGCGATCGTGTTGGTCGCGCTCTGGCGTGGCGCCGGTCATCCGTGGTTCGAGGCGCTGGCACGCGAGAGCGACGCTCCGCAACGCGCGCTCTATGTCTTCGTGCCGTGGCTCGCGACCGCACTTGGCGGGCTGGCGTCCAACCTGCTCTTCGCCGATGCGGCGCTCTTCGGCTACCTCGTGGTCGGCATCGCCGATGCCGTGGCCGAGCCGATCGGCTCGCGCTTCGGTCGCCATCGCTACCGCGTGCCCATTCCCGGAAAGGTGCCGACGATTCGAAGCTTCGAAGGGTCAGCGGCCGTCCTGGTCGCCTCGTTCCTCGCGTGCGGCGCCGCGTTCCTGTTGCTGCCGGAGCCATTGCGCAGCGCGGTTTGCCCCGTGGCCCCTTCCGGCGTTGCGAGCTTGGTCGACCTGCCGTGGCTCCGCTTGCTCGCGATCGCGACCATTGCGACGCTCCTCGAGGCCGTCTCGCCCCACGGCGCTGACAACTTCGTCGTGCAGCTCGGCGCGAGCGCTGCGGCCCATGCGCTGCTGCTCGCACCCGCGGCGGCGGGATAGAACTCGTTCGCCGTGTTCGTCTTCGATTCCACACTCGACCACCACAACCCGCGCGCTCCGGGCGCCGCCTGGACGGGCGGACAATGGAGCAGCGCGCGCGCGCTGCTGGGTGGTTGGCTCGCGTTGCGGCTGGCGCTGCTGTTGCCGCGGTTCTCCGAGACCTTCAGCGACGACGAGCGACTGCTCGGAATCGTGCCGAGCGCCTTCGCGCTCTCGTCCGCGCCGTGGTGGTCGGCGCTCCTCGTCTGCACCGGCGTCGCGGCGGCGCTCCTGCTGGCGGTCGGCTGGCGCCATCGATTGGCCGCGATCGTGGTTGCCTACCTGATCGCCTGCATCGGCGACCGCGACCCTCCACTGTCGCTGCCGGGCACACCGTGGATCGAGCTGCTGCTGCTCGGTGTCGCCGCCGTGCCCAAGGAGCCATTCCTCGCGTGGTCGGCGCGCGGGCGCATCAATCCCGACGGTGGCTGGTTGCTGCCGCAACAGCTCTATCAGGGGCTGTGGGCGCTCTTGCTCGTCGGTTGCGCGGTAGGAGCCGGGGAAAAGCTCACCGCGCTGCAGTGGCACGGTGGCAATCCATCCGGAGGCCTCGACGTCATGCGGTGGAGCACGTTGCCGAGCGCCTTGCTGCTGCTCTCGGAGCTGGCACTGATACTCCTTTGTTGGCACGCGAAGGCGCGTCGGATCACGTGGCTGCTGGCCGGTGGTGCGCGACTGCTGGTGATCGCATTCGGCGTCGGGACGGGACGCGACGAAGCGCTGTTGCTCGCCGGACTCTTCACGTTCGATCCGGGCTGGTTGCCGGCCGTCCTGCCGGCGCCGCGCGAGCATCTCTTCTATGACGGCGAGTGTGGTCTGTGTCATCGTGCCGTGCGGTTCGTCCTGGCGGAGGACCGCGGCGCGCACTTCTACGCCTCGCCGCTGCAAGGTCGCGCGATCAGCGAGCTGCTTTCTGAAGAGCAGCGCCGCGCGCTACCGGACAGCCTCGTCGTGCGGACCGACGCGGGCGCGCTGCTGGTGCGATCGACCGCCGTGCTGCACCTGCTGCGACGACTCGGCGGTGGTTGGAGGGTGATGGCCAGCCTGGCGAGCTTGGTGCCGCGCGTGCTGCGCGACCGCGCCTACGACGGCGTCGCGGCGATCCGCAAACGGCTCTTCGCGACGCCAAGCGCTGCGTGCCCACTGCTGCCGCCGCTGCTGCGCAGCCGGTTCCTC
>CAYRQC010000183.1:0-4071 GCA_964426265.1 uncultured Phycisphaerales bacterium
CGCGAGACCAGACGGCGGCGGACGTTCCGTCGATGAGCCAAGCGGACCACGCGGCCCTCGTGCTGGCGAAGGGTGAGACACTGCACCCGCAGCTCCCCGCAGATGGGCTCGTCGCGACGTTTCGCGGGCAGCTCCGAATCAGTGGCGAAGGGCGCTATCGCATTCGCGCCGACTTCGAGGGGGGAACCGTCGGGATCACCGTCCTGCAGGTGGAAGGCGATGCGGGAGGAATGCGCAAACGAGCCCTGTTCGGTGCGGACTCGACGAGAGACAGCAGTGTGGTCGAGACCGGAGCGCAGCTGCTGAAGGCCGGCACGATCGAGATCGTCGTCCAGTTCAAGCGCGAAGGCGACCACGCGGCGCGGCTCCGGACTTCCTGGAGCATGGAAGGCGGTGCCAGCAGCTTTCCTGACGAGTCGATCCCGACGCGGGTCGTGCACGTGCCGCCCGAATGGGTTCCGCAGGTGGACGCCGATGATGCGGTGCGACATGGCCGGCTGCTTCTCGGCGAGCTGGGTTGCGCGAGCTGTCATGACGCAAGCACGGCGGGCGGCGCGGTCACGAAGCGCGGACCGATCGCGCTCGAGCGAGTCGCGGCGCGCGCGGACGCGGGGTGGCTGCGGAAGTGGATCCTGGCGCCGCAGGAGCTCGGGCGCGGCGGCCGGATGCCGGCGCTGCTCGACCCGAAGATGGGTGGCGAGCAGGACGCGGACGCGATCGTCCACTTCCTGAAGGCGATCGCGTTTCCGGACGGTGCTCCGGCGCTGCCCACGGAGCTGGTCGACGACGGGGTCGCCGCGCGCGGTCGCGAGCTCTTCCATTCAGTCGGCTGCGTCGCGTGCCACGGGCCGCTCGAGTCGCCGGCGGCGGTGTTTGGCGATGACACACTCTCGAAAGAACTGGTGGCGGGCGAGCCGGCCGCGCCGTTCGGTGATCTCGCCGGCAAGTGGCGCGTTTCCGAGCTGGCGGCGTTCCTGCGCGACCCGCGCTCGGTGCGCACGCACGGGCGCATGCCGTCGCTCGGGCTGACGGAGCCGGAATCGCTCGCGATCGCGAGCTACCTCGCGCGGCACTTCGGTGTGGTCGTGGCGGCGCCCGCGTTCGTGCCGGACGTGGCGGAGACGGAGCGCGGCAAGCAACGCTACAAGGAGCTCGGTTGCGCGCGATGCCACACACTTGGTGGCGGTCTCGATCCGGAGCCGGGCGCGCTGATGGCGAAGGTTCCGGCGCTCGCTGCGCTGGGGCCGCTCTCCGGTTGTCTCGCGATCGATCCAGCGCAACGTCGCCAGGCGCCGGTTTGGCTGCTCACGACCGAGCAGCGCAGTGACCTGAGTGCGGCGCTCGCCGCGCTGAAGAGTGTGCAGCGCGGGGCGGCCGCGGCGCCGCTCGACGCGACGCGGCAGGCGCTCGCCGCGTTGGGCTGCACCGCGTGTCACGAGCGCGGCGGCGTCGGCGGCATCCCTGCGCCGTGGTTGCCCTACTTCCGGTGCAAGTCCGATGCGGACCTCGGTGACGAAGGGCGATTGCCGCCGCGTCTCGATGGCGTCGGCTCTCGATTGCAATCGCCATGGATGCACAAGGTCATCGCGAATGGCGAGCGGGCGCGTCCCTACCTCGCGACGCGGATGCCGCGGTACGGCGATGAGGTTGCTGCGTCGCTCGTCGAAGGACTTGCTGCGCTGGAAGGCGAGCGGTGCAGCGACGCGACCGCCACCGCGATCGCGAAACCGGTCGACGAGGCCCAGGCGGTGATCGGCCGCAAGCTCGCCGGCTCGGGCGGACTCAATTGCATCACCTGCCATTCATTCGGCGATCGGCCTTCCGCCGGCACGCCCGGCCTCGACTTCACGCAGTTCGCGCAACGCCTCCGCCGCGACTATTGGGAGCGCTACGCGATGAACCCCGCGCGCTTCAAGCCGGGGACGCGCATGCCGCGTTACTTCGAAGAGGGGCAGAGTGCAGTCGTGTCGCTCCTCGACGGCCACGCCGATCAGCAGATCGCGGCGCTGTGGGAGTGGTTCGAGAAGGCCAGCTCGATGCCGGCGCCGGAGGGAGTGCCGACGGGGCAGCGGATGGTGCTCGCGGTCGGCGACCAGCCGGTCGTCTTCCGGACCTTCCTGCAACGAGCCGGCAACCGCGGCATCGCCGTCGGCACACCGAGCGGCCTCCACTTCGCGTTCGACGCCGAGCAGATCCGCCTGTGCGAAGCGTGGAGCGGCGACTTCCTCGACGTCGCACCGGTCTGGACGGGCCGCGGTGGCAGCATCGCGCCGCAGCTTGGCCCGATCGTCTGGAGTGCACCGCCGGGACCGCTGCTCCTGCTCGATGAGCCGGAGTCTGCGTGGCCGACCGACACCGGCCGCAGCCACGGGCTGAAGTTCCTCGGATACCGCTTCGAGCCCGATGGCACGCCGGTCTTCCAGTGGGAGCTGCGCAAGGCCGGCACTCCTTCCGACGCACCGCCGCAGGCCGACGCGATCAAGGTCGACGAGACCTTCGTCCCCAATCCGCGGCCGGAGGTGCTCTTTGTTCGGACGCTCACCATCCGCGGCGTCTCGATGGACCATCCGATCTGGCTCCAGCCGATCGGAGAGAAGGCGACGCTCGTGCCCAGCTTCGACTATTTGTTGGATGCGCCGAGTCATGCTCACGAGACCGAGATCAGCAGCGGCGTGCGCGCTGACCGCGGCCTGCCCGCGCGCCTCGGTCCCACCAACTGCGTCGGCCTGACGCCGAACGCCACCGGCGCTCCGATCGTGATCCAGATCGTGATCCAGCCGTGAATCACCACCAACGGATCGAGGCGAAGGGTTCCGTCGCCGAATGGAGTGCGGAAAACATCGGCGTACCGATCCGGGGTCCGTACGGCGATGTTTTCCGCACACTCGCCGTCGCTGGTCGCATTGCTGCCAGAGTCATGAACGGAGTGGCAATCGTGTGTCGGTCCGGCGTTCGAATGATGGTGGTGCTGCTCGTCGCTGGCCATGCAGGGAGCGGAGCATTCGCACGGCAGACGCCGCCGCCACCGCGAACGCCAGTGCCACAGCAGACGCCAACCATCGGCGGTGTGCCGTACGAGAAGCTCGCGACGCGCGCAGCGACCGAGCAGGCGATGCGCACGAAGCTCTTCGGGTGCGCGGCGCTCGAGTGGGGGCCGTGGCGGGTGATCGGGCCGTTCGAGATGACGGGCTCGGCGGCACTCGCGAGCGAATGCACCCCCGAAGGGGAGCTGGCGCGCTGCAAGGCGAACGGGCGCGGCCCCGATTTCGAACGAGTGCACGTCGGCAAGCAGACGACGGCCGTGCATTGGCAGGTGCTCCTCGGTGAAACCGACGGCTTCGCCAGGATCGACCTCAAGGCGGGCGAGCCGCCGCCCATGCAGGACTTCGCCGTGAAGTACCTCCATCGCACGATCACGGCGGTGGCGCCCGGCAAGCTCGAGGTGAACGTTGGCAGCGATGACGGTCTGCGCCTCTGGTTGAACGGCGCTCTGCTGATCGACGCGCCGGTCGTGCGCGCCTTCGATCCCGGCCAGCATTCTCTCGAGCTGCCGCTCGCGCGCGGCGTGAACCACCTGCTCGCGAAAGTGGCGCAGGATCAAGGCGGGTGGGAGTTCCAGCTCACGCCGCAGCTCACGCTCGATCGCCGGCTCGCGGTCGCGCTCGACTGGCAGTTGCAGCTCGACTTCCCGGAAGGGGAGGCGCGCCACTTCCAGATCGCCTCGCTCGCGATTCCGGAGAGCGTCGTCTTCGAGGTGGGTGGCATCGATCTGCTGCCCGATGGTCGGCCGATCGTCAGCACGCGGCGCGGCGACCTCTTCATCGTCGATGGCGCGTACGCGCTGCCGGCGGACGCTCCGCGGCTCACCCGCTTTGCGACCGGGCTCGCCGAGCCGCTCGGAATCGCACTGCGACCGGAGCCACGCGCGAAGTTCGGTTGGTGCGCGATGGTCGCCCAGCGCGGCGAGCTCACGCGGCTCGTCGATCTCGACGGCGACCTGCACGCCGATCTCTACGAGACGGCGTGCGACGCCTGGCAGCTCTCCGGCAACTACCACGAGTACGCCTTCGG
>CAYRQC010000184.1:0-8279 GCA_964426265.1 uncultured Phycisphaerales bacterium
CGACCGCCTTCTTGAAGTCCGCGGTGGCCCTCTCCTCGAAGCCCAGCTTGTCCAGGGAGAGGGAGAGGTTGCCCGGGTCCAGGATGCGCGCCACCACCTTCTCCCCGTGCATGATCGGGAGGACCGAGACGCGGAAGTCCACGGGCCGGCCGTCCACCTTCACCTGGAACTTGCCGTCCTGGGGCTTCCTCCGTTCGGCGATGTCGAGGCCAGCCATGATCTTGATGCGGGAGGAGATCGCGCCCGCCATCTGCTTGGGCGGCTGGAGGACCTCCTTCAGCATCCCGTCGAGGCGGAAGCGGATCCGCATCTCCTTCTCGAACGGCTCGATGTGGATGTCGGACGCCTTGTCGCGGATCGCCTGGTAGACGATCAGGTTCACCAGCTTGACCGCCGGTGCGCCCTCGGTCTGGTCGGTGATGTCGTGGGCGGTCGACTCCTGCGCGCCGAGCTCGACGTCGTCGCCGTTGATCCCCTCCATCATCTCGACCATCGGCGAGATGCCGGGACCGTAGCAGCGCTGGACCGCCTCGGTGACCGCCTCCTCGAGCGCGACCACCGGCCGGATCTCGCACTTCCCCTCGAACCGGAGCTGGTCGACCTTCACGATGTCGAACGGGTCGGGCATCGCGACCGTGATGCAGTTGCCGATCTTGCTGATCGGGCAGACGCCATACTTCTTCGCCAGCTCCTCCGGGAACCACTCCTTCGCCTCGGGATCGGGCGTGACGCGCGAGAGGTCGAGCGGCGTGAAGCCGAGCTCGCGCGCGAGCAGGCCAAGCAGTTCGGCGGGCTTGGCGAGCCCCTGCTTGATCAGCAGCTCGGTGACGGCGCGCCGCTCCGGCTCGCACTGCGCGACCGCCTGGTCGAACGCCGCCTCGTCGACGACCCCTCCCTTGACCAGGATCTGCCGGAGCTTGCGATGGAGCGTCGACATCGCGTCAGGAGCTCCGCAGCAACCGCTCGAGCTCGGCGGGATCGGCGGAGTGGGCGAGCGCCTCCTCGTAGGAGACGTGGTTGCCGCGATAGAGGTCGGCCAGCGACTGGTTCATGGTCCGCATGCCCTGCTTGCGGCAGGTCTGGATGATGCTGTAGATCTGGTGCGTCTTGTCCTCGCGGATCAGCGCGCGCACCGCGGGCGTGCAGAGCAGGATCTCGCACGCGAGCGCGCGGCCGCGCCCATTCGTGGTCGGCAGCAACTGCTGGCAGAAGACCGCCGAGAGCGTGGAGGAGAGCTGGGTCCGGATCTGCGACTGCTGCCCGCCGGGGAAGACGTCGATGATCCGGCTGATCGTCTGCACCGCGTCGGAGGTGTGGAGCGTCGAGAAGGTGAGGTGGCCGGTCTCGGAGATGTTGAGCGCCGCCTCGATGGTGTCGAGGTCGCGCATCTCGCCGACCAGCACGACGTCGGGGTCCTGCCGCAGCGCCGCGCGCAGTGCGCGCTTGAACGCCTGCGTGTCGGGTCCGACCTCGCGCTGGTTCACCAGCGACTTCTTGTGCTTGTGCACGAACTCGATCGGATCCTCGATCGTCATGATGTGCGACGGGCGCGTCGAGTTGAGGAAGTCGACCATCGCGGCGAGCGTCGTCGACTTGCCCGAGCCGGTCGAGCCGGTGACCAGCACCAGCCCCTTGGGCAGCCGGCAGAGCTCCTCGCAGATCTCGCGTGGCAGGTTCAAGTCTTCGAAGCTGCGGATCCGCTCGGGCACCACGCGCAGCACCGAGCCGACCGCGCCGCGCTGGATGAAGACGTTGGTGCGGAACCTGCCGACCCCCGGGATCCCGAACGAGATGTCGAGCTCGAGCTCGCGCTCGAAGCGGGCGATCTGCTCGGTCGAGAGCACGCCGTAGACGATCGACTTGGTGTCGTCGGGCGTGAGCGCCTCGTACTCCGTGTCGACCAGGCTGCCGTGCAGGCGCATCTTGGGCGGAGAGCCGGCGGTGATATGCAGGTCGGAGCCGCCGCGCTTCACCAGAAGCTCGAGCAGCTCGCGCATGATGAGCATGGCGTCCCTCCACCGCGGAGGAGGGCGTCCGCCACGGCTACGGAACGGTCATCGGCGCGCCACCCCCCGGAGGTGAAGGGGCGGCTCGGTTCGGCGCGAAGAGTTTTCCGGGAAAGGAGTTCGCGTCACCTCGCGCCGCTCACTCCTCGTCCTTGGGCTTGTAGAGCGCCGCCAGCTCCTGCGCGATCTTGGACGGGACGACGTCGTAGTGGCTGATCGTGTACGAGTAGGCCCCCTCGCCGGCCGACATCGAGCGCAGCTTGGTCGAGTAGTCGAGGATCTCGCGCAGAGGGATCTGCGCCTTGATGATCTGCAGGTTGCCGAGCGAGTCCATGCCGCTGATGCGGCCGCGCCGGCTGTTCAAGTCACCCGTCACGTCGCCCATCGCGGCCGACGGGACCTCCACCAACAGGTCGACGATCGGCTCGAGCAGCACCGGCTTGGCCTTCAGGAACGCATCCTTGAACGCCATGCGCCCGGCGATCCGGAAGCTCGTCTCGTTGCTGTCGACCGCGTGGTACTTGCCGTCATAGACGCGCACCACCATGTCACACACCGGGTAACCGGCGAAGACGCCGTGCTCGAGCGCCTCGCGGATCCCCTTCTCGACCGCGGGGATGAACTGGCGCGGGATGGTGCCGCCGACCACCTCGTCGGAGAACTCGAAGCCGGCGCCGCGCTCCTTGGGCTCGATCTTGAGGAAGACCTCGCCGAACTGACCCGAGCCGCCGGTCTGCTTCTTGTGGCGGTAGTGGCCTTCCGAGCGCCCGACGATCGTCTCCTTCAGCGCGACGCGCGGCGGCCGGGTCACGACCTCCACCCCGTAGCGCTCCTTCAACCGCTTCACCATGGTGTCGAGATGCAAGTTGGTGAGGCCGTTGATCACCAGCTCGTGGGTCGCCGGGTCGCGATGCTCGTGGAACGTCGGGTCCTCGAGCGCGAGCTTGCGCAACCCGATCGCCATCTTCTGGTCGTCGTTGCGGCTCTTGGGCTCGACCGCCAGCGTGACCATCGCCTTGGGCACGTCGATCGGCACCAGCGCCTGCAGGTGCGCCGCATCGCAGAGTGTGTCGCCGGTCTCCAGGTGCTCGACCTTGGCGATCGCGAGGAGGTCACCGGCGATCGCCTCGGGGATCGCGTCGTGCGCCTTGCCCTGCATGCGCATCAGGTTGGCGAGCTTCTCGGGCTTCCCGAGCCGTTCGAGCGTGAGCGCGACGTCGTGCTTCACGGTGCCCGACCAGACGCGCACCCACGACTGCTTGCCGACGTGCGGGTCGCTCACCGACTTGAAGACCTGCGCGCAGGTCGGGTCGCCCGGCTTCACCCGCCGGTCGGGATCGCCCGGCGCCGCCTTGCGCACCAGCCGGCCCACCGCCTCGAGTGGCGAGGGCGCGTACTTGACCACGTGATCGAGCAGCTCGGTCACGCCGATGTCCTTGTCCCCCGAGCAGGCGAGGACCGGGACGATCGCGCCCGACTTGACCGCTGCCGCGAAGACTTGCTCGACCTCGGCGTCGCTGATCGCGCCCGCCTCGAGGTACTTCTCCATGACCTTCTCGTCGGTCTCGACGACCGACTCGACGAGCGCCGCGCGCGCCGCCGCGTCGCCCCCCGGCGCCAGGATCGACATCACCGACTTGAACGCGCCGCCGTTCCCGTTCGGGACGACCACCGCGTCACAGTCGCGGCCGAGCAGCTCCCTCACGTGGTCGAACGCCTTGGCGAAATCGGCCTGCTCGCCGTCCATCTTGTTGAAGACCAGGAAGGTGGCGAGCTTCAGGCTGCGCGCCGCCTCGAGGAGTCGCCGCGCGTTGAAGGGCAGCGCTCCGTTGGCGTCGACCACCACGATCGCCGCATCGACCGCGGCGAGCGCCGCCATCGCCTCGCCGACGAAGTCTGGGTAGCCCGGGGTGTCGAGCAGGTTGACGTGGCAGCCCTGGTGCATGAAGTGCACCACCTTGGCGCTGTGCGTGTGGAGCGCGTCCTTCTCCTCCGCGTGATAGTCGAGCGCGCTGCTGCCGTCGGCCGGCTTGCCGCGGCGATTGACCACGCCCGTCTTGAAGAGGATCAGGTCGGCGAGCGTCGTCTTGCCCGCCGACGCCCCCACCAGGGCGATGTTGCGGATCTGGCTGGTCGTGTACTTCGTCCCGTTCGCGCTCGTGCTGTCAGCACTGCCCATCGCGATCTCCACTCGTCGTGCCCTCGGCGGCGAAGCCAGAGTCGTCGACGCACGGCATCGCCGGCGGTGGCTTGCGAGGTCGGAATTGCGACGACGTCACAAGCGCGGGCGCAAGTTCATCGCCGACCGTGGCGAAGTGCAAGGGGGGAGGCGCCTGGAACCGGCCTCCGGCTCTCCCGAGCGCTCGGGTTCCTCAGCCGGCGCTCATGGATGGATGCCCAGCCAGCCATGGACCAGCTCCGGCCACTCGTGAAGCAGGAGATGGACGATCGACGCGCGCCAAAACACGATGATCACGACGCCGATCGAAAGGAACGGGCCGAACGGGATGAACCGGCGCCGCCGCCAGCCGACGCGGCGGGCGACTCCGAGCACGTACCAGCCGCCGCTCCCGTGGCGCCGCGCGTGCCGGGCGACGTCGGCGATCACCTCCGGCAGCCCCAGGAGGAAGTTCCCGAGCCCGCCGAATGACCCGGTGACGCAGCCGACGAAGAAGACGAGCAGCACGCCGTCGGCGCCGAGGAACGCGCCCACCATCGCCATCAGCTTGACGTCGCCGAACCCCATCGCGTCGGTCGCCTCGCCGCCCTCCTTCGGCTTGAAGACCGCCTTGCCGGCGACCCCGACCAGCCACAGTGCGAGCCACCCGACGCCCGCGCCAACGGCCGACGACAGGCCCCCGACCAGGTGGCGCTCGAGGTGCCACTCCTCGGTGATCTTGGCGAAGAGCCACGACGGCTCTTGCACCACCGGCGCCGCCACCGAGAGCAGGAACCCGATCACGACACCCGGGATGGTGATCTCGTCGGGGATGATGCGCAGGTCGATGTCGATGAACGTGACGACGATGCACGCCGCGGTGAGCGCCAGCCCCTCGAGGAGCACCACCCACTGCTCGAGGGTGACCGCATGCGTGAACGCGCCGTCCGCGCCGAAGCTGCTGACGCCGACACGCTGCAGGAAGAGGTGGCCCCACAAGCCGAAGAGGAACGCCGTCACCACCTCGACGAAGAGATAGCGGACCGCGATCTCCCCCTTGCAGCCGCGGCACTTGCCGCCGAGCAGCAGCCACGACACCACCGGGAGGTTCTCGCTCCACGGAATCGAGCGCTTGCACTTCGGACAGAAGCTGCGCCGCGGCCTTGCGATCGACAGCCCGTCCTGCGGCAGTCGATAGATCACCACGTTGAGGAACGAGCCGATGCATGCCCCGAAGAGGCCGAGCACGAGCGGCAGTGCGAGTGTGAGGTCGATCACCATCGGGTCTCGAGGCGGCAGATCATGGCGTGATCACGAGGTGCACGTACGCATCGGACTTCATGCCATTCTGCGCGAGCGGCTGGCCAACCAGGTCGCAGAGCGCTTCCGGCTCGAGCAGGAGATCGCACGCGTCACCGGCACGCAGGGGGCTCGGCGGCGGCGCGTCGACCGTCACCGCCAGCTCGACTTCGGCGCGGTCGCGATTCCGGACCAGACGTGCTTGCAGGAGCGGATTGTCGGTCGGATGGCCGGCACGGCTCCACGCGCCGCAGAGCCAGAAGCGTGCCTTGGCGAGCGCGCGCGGGTCGAGGGGCTCACTGAATCGCAGAGTCGCGTGGCCATCGACGAGGGTGATCGACCGCTCGAGGAGCTCGGGCGGACCGGGTACCGGATCGATGAAGAGCTCGGCACCGGAGCGGGTCCGCCAATCGCCGGCGACAACGAGCGCGTGAAAGTCGATCGCCGCCCCCCGTTCGAGCGGGCCCGCGCTGGCACCGCGAAGCGCCGCGAAGCTCGGCAGCCCGCGGATCTCGAGCCGCAGTGATTCACCCGGTGCGAACGCGACGTCAGCGAGATCGATCGTGGTCGGCGGGCACGGCAGGAAGGTCGCCGTCGCCCCCTCGATCCGCCAGTTGCCCGCGACCGGCTGGTCGTCCCGCACCCGCACGACTCGCAGCGACTCCTCCGATCGCGAGCCCGGCTCGAGCTCGGCGGAGAACGCGAGGATGAGAGGCTGGTTGAGCCGCGCCCCGGTCGCGCTGCCGAGATCACTCGAAAGCAGCACGAACGGCTCGCGTGCGCAGGCGACGGCGGCCAGCGTCGCCATCAGCGCCACTCCGCGTCGGCTCATGGCGCCCCGCCGGAACCGCTCGACCCGACGCTCGGTCGCGCACTGAGCGACGCGATCGCCAACCCGCGCGCCGCAAGCCACGGCTCGACGCGATGCGCCGTCCGTAGCCGTGGCGAAAGCCAGGTTGCATCGCCACCGGTGACGACCACCGGAGGCGGCGAGCGGCCAACCGGCGCCAGCTCGGCAAGCAGTCGATCGACCATGCCGGCCACTCCGGCGTCGAGGCCATGGCGGATCGCCTGCTCGGTGCTCTTTCCCGGCAGCGGCAACGGCGGCGGGTTTCCCCACGGCTCGATCGCGGGCAGCCGATCGGTGTAGAGCTGGAGCGCGCGCGCCTGCAGTCCCCGACCGGGCACGATCGCGCCACCACGGAAGCAGGGCTCCTCGTCCACCCAGTCGACGGTGATCGCCGTGCCCGCGTTGACCACGCGCGCGCCACCGCGCACGAGCCGGGATGCCGCGAACGCCGACGCGAGCCGATCGACACCCACGGAGGCGGCGGGGCAAACATCCGTGGCGAGTGGAAAGAGGTCGCCGCGATCGAAGAGCTGGAGACGCTCGCCGAAGCGCGCGCGCAGCCGTTCCGCGAGCGCGGCACCAAAACGGTGGACTGCACCGATCACCACGCGATCGGGCTGCCGCGATGCAGTCTCGGTGGTCCAGAAGTCGAGCTCGCGGCACTCGTCCGCACCCCGTACCCGATGCGCGCTCCAGCTCGGGGCAGCCAACTCGGGCGGGCCATCGAAGGCGACCGCAGCGACGCTCGTGTTGCCGATGTCGAGCGCAACGATTCTCATCTCGAACTGGCTCTCAACCGAGCTCTCGAGTTCGACCCGTGACTACTTGTCGCGGTTCACCAGGATCGTCTTCGTGACCTCGCGGCCCTTGCGACGGATCACGACGACATATTTGGAGAGATCCTGGTGCTCGCGGACGTAGTTCGTGGCCTGTGCGCGGTTGGAGACCGCCTGGCCGTTGATCGAGACCAGGACGTCACCGGTCTGGACGTCATAGGTTTGCGCGAGCTTGTTCTTCGGGCGGATGTTGCCGACCGCCAGCTCCTTCTTGCCGTTGGCGTCCTTGACGTCTTGGAGGCGGGCTTCCCGCAAGAAGCCGTCGGCGTCGTGCGCAAGCTCCTTGTAGTCATCCGTCCCGATCACATAGCCGGCGTCGTTCGGGAGCTTCACCGTCGTCTTCGAGCTCTTGTGCTTGGCCAACTCCTCGGCCTCGCCGCTCGTCAGCGACGAGTCGAACGGCGTCTGCCCTTCCGGCCCGGTGGCGGTCGCTTCCTTCGCGACATCCTCCTTGCGGGTCGGTCGGATCTCGACATCCTTGCCGCACCAATCGAAGACGGCCGAGTCGACCTTGATCTGCTTTAGCCGCCCGTTGTACGGCTCACCGTCATACGGAAAGGTCAGCATCGCGCCGACCTTGAGGACCATCTCGTCCCGGATCGGTTTGACCGTGTCGTCCTTGTACTTGACGACCACGCGGCCGGCGTCTCCCGGCGCCGAGCTGACCGCCGTGATCTTCAGCACATCGCCGATCGGCTTCTCCGGCGGCAGCGCCTCGACCGTCGTCTCGAGCTTCACCGGCTCGACCTTCTTGGGCACGTAGCCGTTGATCGGGCAGCTCACGACCTTGCCGTAGTCGGTGTCGAAGTGGGGCGTCTTCACGTCGGCCTGGTCGATCGATCCGATGGCGTTGCTGATCAACGCCTCGAAGACCGCGACATCACGCGGCTCGTACGCCTGGTTGCGATGGTTCTGGATGATCTTCCAGAGGTTCCACCCCGCGAACCCGGCCAGCCCCACCGTCGCGACCCAAACCAGCGCCCGCCAGTGTCTCACCTGCATCCGCAGAGTCGCCATATCACCGCCACCTCACCCGCCCGTCCCCCGATCGCGACCCCCGCAGCCAGTCGGCCCCCACCGCCCCCAACAAATAAACCCCCCGGCCCGGCCCCCCCCCGCCCCCCCAGGCC
>CAYRQC010000185.1:0-5307 GCA_964426265.1 uncultured Phycisphaerales bacterium
CGGCGGCTCGGCGGCTCGGCGGCTCGGCGGCTCGGCGGCTCGGCGGCTCGGCGGCTCGGCGGCTCGGCGGCTCGGCGGCTCGGCGGCTCAGCGCCACGAGCCGTCGAGCACGAACGCCGCCCAGGTGGACGGATCGGCGGCCCCGCCGGCCTTCCGCTGCTCGTCGATCATCGAGAGCTGTGCCTGTCGCAGCGCCTCCCCGACCGCGAGCCGGCGCTCCCAGAGGTTGCCATAGAAGCGCGTCATGAGCTCGGTGGTCTCGACATCGTGCGCTTGCCACAGCGACGAGATCACCGTGCGCGCGCCGGCGAGGCGCAAGCTCCGGCGCATGCCGAGCAGCCCTTCTCCGCTCGCGGGAGTCCCGAGCCCGGTCTCACACGCCGACAAGACGATGAGGTCGACGCCGGACAGGTCGAGCCACGCGAGGTCGGCCGAGACGAGGAAACCGTCGTTGTCGGCGGGGCGGCCGTCGCCGCGGGCGTTGGCGCCGGCGAAGACGAGGCCGGAGGCGTATCCGGGAAGACGGCGTGTGAGAAGTGGAGACGCGGTTCCCATCGGCGAAGGCGCCGCGGAGTCGGTCGACGAAGAAGAGGGGCCGCTGGCCGACGTGCCGAAAGCGCTGAGGAGACTCGGCTCGAAGAATCCATGGGTCGCGATGTGGACCACGGCATGGTGCTGCAGCTCGTCGGCGACCCGGACTTCGGTCGCGGACTCGCGGGTCAGGACGAGCTCCGGTGCGCGACCACCGGTTGCCTTGCGATAGATCGAGTCGATGGCGGCGATCTCGCGCGCGGTGCTCGGGAGTCGTCGGAAACCACCGTTGGCTCCGCGAAGCTCCGGAGCGCCGGCGGATGAAACGAGCGCACCGGGCGACGGCGCATCGCTCGACACCGTCGACGGCGGAACGATCGCCTCGTCGTGGTCGAAGTCGACATCGCCGACCAGGAACAGGCCTGCTGCCGATCGATCCCCGCCGTTGCCAGCGGTGACGGCGGCGCGACGGTCGACCAGGCTCGCGAGATCGGAGACGTAGGAGAAGCTGCGCGTCTCGATCAGGTAGTGACCGTCGTCCTTCATGAGCGCCTCGAACGGCACCATCGCGATGAAGGCGTCCGGGCAGATGACGACGTGCTTCGCTGAACCGATCTCTGCGACGAGCGGGTCCCAGAGGGCGGCGCGCAACGCCTTGGCACTCTCATCGAGCGGCGCCGGCCGCGCGTCGCCGAGCTGCCGCGCTCGATGGTCGTCGATCCCGACGAGCCACCTCTTCGCCTGCTCGACCATCGGCGCGGCCGGTCCGAGATGAATCCAGGCGCACTCGGAACCATCACCACGGATGACGCCGACACTGACCTGCTCCTCGCCCCAATCGCTGAGCCGGACCAGCTTGCCCTCGTGCACCACCATCGGGTCGAAGCGCCGATGCACCACGAAGTCGAGCGCGACGGCGTCAGGGCCAAGGATGCGGGCGACTGCCTCAAGAGGAGCGGTGGCGGTGAGCGGCTTCGACGAAGACTGCGCGATCCTCGCCTGCAGCGCTGCAGATCGCTGCATGAGCGCGGTGATTCGCGCGGCGCGTTGCTCCACATCCGCGTTCGCCCGCGGAGTCGCGGCGAACTCACGGGTGATCGATCCATTCAGCAGGCGCAACTCCACCAGCGCGTGCTTCGCATCTGGATCAGCAGCGCTCGCCAGCTCCTCATGGGTCGCCGCCAGGCTGCGCCCGATGACGCCCTTCCAGCGCACGGTGGCTTGGACCACATCCCCCGGTGCCGACCGCTTCGCGATCTCCGGATCGATCAAGTGGAGCCATGCGTGACGAACCTCGGAAAGCTGTGAGTAACGATCGCCTTCGGAGAGTCGACCGACGCGTTCCCCTAGGAAGCTCGCGCTCGATTCGAACATGCCGTTGAAACACTCCCGGGCCGCGGCGTAGTCGCCCAACTCGAGCAGTCGATGACCGGTCTGATCGGGTCCATGAGTATCGAATCGACCATCCATCGACCTACGACGGCGATCGTTCAGATCGTCGACGATCGCGCGCGCTTCCGCCTTCTCACCGCGGGCAATCAACGTCTCGGCGAGCACGAGCCACAGCAGGTCAACCGTGCCAGCATCCACGCCCGATGTCGCGGCCGGCTCGGTGAGCACCCCTCGGAGGCTGTGCTCCGCACCCGCGATGTCACCGCGCTTCAACCGAACGACTCCGAGGTTCAGCGCGATGCTGCCCAGTGCTTGATTGCGCGCGACGGAGGATTCGGGGGTCAGCTCTGCGAGGGCGAACTCGAGAACCGATTGCGCCTCGTCGAGGCGGCTACCTCTCGCGAGTGCAGTGCCCTCCAGACAACGACTGGTTGCCACTCTGGGGTGGGCCGATCCCCATGAATGCTCATCCAGTTCAGCCAGCTTGCGATACGCCGCGGCGGCGCGCGAAAAATCACCGATCATGAGTGCGGAGCTGGCCAGCGATCCGAGCACGTGGCGATGGTCGCGACTTCCCGCTTCGCTGATTTGATATTGCGCAACCAACTCCTCGAGCAGCGGAATCGCCGCGTCATTGTTTCCGCTCGACATCAAGTACTCTGGACGCATGTACGCGACGAAGCGGTACGCCACGCTCGCGCGATCGAATCGCGTTGCGACGAGAGTGAAGCTGTGGCTCGACAGGCGATGGGCTTCAACGACATTGCCCGCGTCAAGCTCGCCGATCGCTTGAAAGGCCTCGGCGAGCAGAACTTCCTGCGACTCGCCACCGAAGCACTCCCGCAGGATGGTCAGCGACTCTCGCCGCGATGAGAGCGCCGCGGAATGCTTGCCCGCGGCGTCGTACGCGACCCCCAGCCGATCGAGCAGGTCGGCGACCATCGCATCGCGTTCGCCGCGTTGCTCGCGGCACTTGCGGAGCATCCCTTCGATGAGCGTGCACGCCTGGTCCGGCCGCGACTGGGCTCCCAGCACCAGCGCAAGCGACTTGATCATCCCCGCTTCACGATCGAGGTTCGGGACACGGGACTGCTCTTGGAGCTGGATCGCTCGCCGCAGGAGCTGCTCGGCTTCGGCAAGGTCGCCCTTCTCCCGCAACAGGTTGGCGAGGCTCTGCAACGTGGCGGCGCAGTAGTCGGGATGCTCCGGGAGCAAGGCCTCCCGAATCGCGACCGCGCGACGAAGCGACGTCACCGCGGCGGTGGTCTCGCCACGATCGCACTGGAACCGCGAGTAGCTCGCCAAGCACTCCGCAAGCTCGGGGGCGTTCTCGCCGACGTGCGCGTTCGCGATGTCGATCGCCTCCGCGAAACACGCAGCCGCTCGCTCGACCTCCCCGAGCGCGCTGAGGCTCGCTGCAAGCCCGCGCAAGTTCTTGACGAGTCCTTCGGCGTGCGTGAAGCCGGGATCGCGAAGAGACTCCACGAGCGTGCTGTAGCGTCGAACCGCTTCACCGTCGTCGAAGCGCGACAAACATGCTGCCGCCGCCAACGATCGCAGTTCGATCGTGATCCCATCCAGCTCTCCGCGATGTCGCGCAGTGATCTCCGCCGCACGGTCGTACGCTTGCGCGGCGCCGTCGCTGCCGAGTTCCTGCATCGCATCGGCAAGCTGCTTCCACGCGTTTCCCACCGCGAGGTCTTATGCCCCGCGCTGTGCCGTCAGTTGATCAATCGCCGGAATCGCTTCCTCGGCCGCCGCAGTCCATCGCTCCCGGCTCGTCATCGCGGCCGGTGCACCGGCTTCGCACGCGAGTTCGAACTGCCCGCCTCCGGCATCGCAGTCACACACATCGACCGTGAACGGCGGCTCGCCGTCGGCCAACGCAAACGTGGCCTGCGCCTGCGTCCCGACCCAACCGTTGTCGTCCTCCACAACCACCTGGTCGGCGGCGTCGCGTACCACCAAGTAGACGTCGAAGTCGAACGATCGCACTGTCAGCGTGCAACGCTCGGTGGCCCCAAGCTCGAGGCGAAAGCGCTCGCAGGGCATCGAGTCGCCCCCGATCACGGCGGCCATGCCGGGGCTGGACGCGTGGGGAGCGTCCGGAGAGATCTCACCGCGGACGGACTCACCGACTCGCAACGGGCGCCGCGACACGGAAGCGCTGACCGTGCTCACCTGCGCCAGCACCACCAGTGGGCCGACGCATGCAACCAGGACGACTCCGCACCCATGCATCAGGCTCATGTCCGCTCTGTCGACGTTGCGCTCGGGACCATTTGCGCGCGGCCTTGTGCGTTCGTCAGGCCTTGCATGTCACAGCTCTACGCCGTCTCACCGCGCTGCGACGCGTCCCGTCATCTCGACGAACGCCGCCTGACTGAGCATGCTCGACCAAGGCTCGGGAACCACGGTCGCCAGCTCGATCAGGATCAGGTCCATCTCCTCGCGGGGTCGCGCGCCGATCTTGGCGCCATGGAAGCGCAGCGCCGCCGCGAAGGCGAAGCAGTAAGCGCCAACACCGACGATGCGCGCGTCCGCAGCGCAACCGGCCTTCGCGAAGAGACTCTTGCCGGAGTCCTTCAACGCTTGCAGCTGCGGCAACCCCATGCGGCCCTCGACCAGCTCCCGTGCGTCCGCGCCGCAGCTCGTGAACGGCTCGGCGCGCAGCATCGACTGGAACCAACGCTCGCCGTCGTCTCGACCGAGCCGTGCGATCAAGTCCATGACCGGCGTCGCCGACTGGGCAATGGTCGTCGTCGTCGCATCGCCTTCGAGCAGCGAGCCCAAGAGGCGACGCGCCTGGTCGTCGGTGACTGGAATTGGTTCGGGAGTCGGACCGGACTTGGAGGTGTTCATGGCTCGAGGCAGTCCAGGAAGGCTCGGATGGCGCGATTCACGAGCTCAGGGCTCGGCACGTGCATGGCAACGAGCCTGCGGAACGCCTCGTCGAGCTTCGGCTTCGCCACCCGGCGCATCACGGCCATGCGATCGACCGGCATCTCCAGCTTCGCGGCAAGCACCTTGTCCGGCAGGTCGTCGAGCACGTGTGCGACAAAGGTGTGCCAGTGCGCGCCGAAGCCTTTCTGCTCGCACAGGATCCGCGCAGGCTCCACCGCCTCGCGGACCATCGCAAACACGTATTCTCGATCAGCTTGACGACCCGCCGCGTCCTCGATCGCGATCGTGGCCAGCTGCCCCTCGTCTTGGACCAGCACCCTTTGGAGCCGACGCTCCTTGCGATGGCACTCCTTGAGGTAGAGCCATATCGCGCCTCGAAGGTAGAGATTGAGGCGCTTGCCACTGGTCACCCAACCTGCGATGTAGTTCGGTCGCCCCGTTGCATCGCGGCGATCGAGCCGGTTTGCGAAGAAGCCGCCG
>CAYRQC010000186.1:0-10104 GCA_964426265.1 uncultured Phycisphaerales bacterium
GGTTGGGCAGCAGGTCATCGACGACCGCCGGTGACTCCTTGTGGACGTTCTCGACCAGCGCCTTCACGTCGTCGCGTGTCAGCACCAGCCCGGCGTGCTCACGGATCGTCTCGGAGAGATGCGTGACCAGCACCGAGACCAGCTCGACGACGGTGTAGCCCGCCAGCTCCGCCTCGGCGCGCCGCGACTCGTCGATCCAGAGCGCCGGCAGGCCGAAGGTCGGCTCGCGCGTCGCCTTGCCTGGCAGCTCGCCCTTCGCGCGCCCCGGGTTCATCGCCAGCAGCATCCCGGGCTCGAGCTCGCCATTCGCGACGACCTGGCCGCGCACCAGGATCCGATAGCCGGCCGGCGGCAGCTTCCCGTTGTCGGTCACGCGGATCGGCGGAACGATCAAGCCGAGGTCGCCGGCGAAGCGCTTGCGCACCTGCGCGATGTGGGCGAGCAGACCGCCGCTCTTGCTCTGCTCCACCAGGTTCAGCAGCCGGTAGCCGAGCTCGATCCCCATGGCGTCGACCTTGAGGATTCGCTCGATCTCGGCGCTCTGCTCGACGGCGGCTTGCGCGGCCTTCGCGGCGTCGGTCGTGGCCGCCGAATCGGCAGGAGCGCCACCGCGCTTCATGCTCGCGAGCATGATCAACGCGCACGCCAGCAGGAGGAACGGCAGCGCCGGCAAGCCCGGCATCAGGCCGAGCACGCCGACGATCGCTCCCGCGAGTCGCAGCCCGCGGCGGCGCCCGGTCACCTGGTGGGTGAGCTCGTCGGCGAGGTTCGATCCCGAGCTCGCCTTGGTGACGATGATCGCGCCGGCGGTCGCGACGATCAGCGCCGGAAGCTGACTCACCAAGCCGTCACCGACCGTCAGGATCGAGTAGCGCTTGAACGCCGCGGCGAGGTCGAGCCCCCCCATCAACGCGACGCAGACGCCGCCGACCAGGTTGACTGCGGTGATGATCAACCCCGCCACCGCATCGCCGCGGACGAACTTGCTCGCACCGTCCATCGCACCATGGAACTCGGCCTCGCGCGAGACCTCCTTGCGGCGAGCGGTCGCCTCCTCCGGTGTGATGGCGCCGTTGTTGAGCTCGGCGTCGATCGCCATCTGCTTGCCGGGCATCGCGTCGAGGGTGAAGCGCGCCGCGACCTCGCTGATGCGTCCCGCGCCCTTGGTGATCACGACGAACTGGATCACGATCAGGATCACGAAGACGACGATCCCCACCACCAGGTTGCCGCCGACCACGAACTCGCCGAACGACTGGATCACGTGGCCCGCCGCGCCGTGCAGCAGGATCAGGCGGGTGCTCGCGACGTTCAGCGCCAGGCGGAAGAGCGCGCTGAAGAGGAGGAGCGTCGGAAAGGTCGAGAGCTCGAGCGGCTTCTCGCTCGAGAGCACCAGCAGCAGCAGCAGGATGCTGGAGGAGAGGTTCACCACCAGCAGCAGGTCGAGCAGCCAGGTCGGCAGCGGAACGAGCAGGATCATCAGCAGGCCGACCACCCCGAACGCCAGCCCGACGTCAGCGTTGCGGAAGTGGACGCGCGGCTCGATCGGTGTCGTTGCTGCAGCTCGCGCCGCTCGTACGGCAGGCATGGCGCGCGGGCGAACAGCGGCAGCAGGAGTGGCGGTGGCGGCAGCGGCGGTCATCGCCTAATTCCTCCCGCCCGCTGCGGTCGCGGCCGGACGCTGCGCGGCGCGCCGCTTCTCGTCCCGCAAACGCCAGACGATCGCCAGGACACCCGCCACCGCGCGGTAGAGGGCGTCGGGGATCAGCTCACCGACCCTCACGTCGCGGAAGAGGGCGCGCGCGAGCGGCGGCTGCTCGATGACGGGGACCTCCAGCTCGCGGGCGAGCCGCTTGATCTCCTGCGCGACGCGATCGGCCCCCTTCGCCACCACCTTGGGGGCGGACGAGCGGCCTTCGACGTACTCGAGGGCGATGGCGATGTGCGTCGGGTTGGCGATGATCACCGCCGACTCGCGGACCGCCTGCCACAGCGGCTTCTCGGTGAGCTTGCGCATCCGGCTGCGCATGGTCCGCTTCGCCTGCGGGTCGCCCTCCTCCTGCTTCTGCTCGTCGTGCACCTGCTGCTTGGACATCCGCAGGTCGCGCGCGTGCTGCCAGCGCTGGAAGAGCCAGTCGCCAAAGCCGAGCACGAGCAGGACGGCACAGGTGCGCAGGAAGAGGTCGAGCAGCAGCATTCCTAGACGCGGCGCCGCCTGCTGGAACGGGAGCGCCGAGTAGAGCGCCACCTCGTCGAGACGACCGCGCAGCGACAACGCCAGCACGGCCACGATCACCAGCAGCTTGAGGAACGCGGCCGCCACCTTCGCAAACGAACGCACACCGAGGAGGCGCGCCAGATTCTGCGTGGGATCGAGCCGCTCCGGCTTGAAGACGAGCGCGTCCTTGGCGAGGAAGAAGCCGCCGGCCTGCGTGAAGTGGAGCGCGGCCGCCGCGGCGCCGCCCGCGAACAAGAAAGGGGCGGTCCAACGCAGCGCGGTGCAGAGCGTGTCGCGCAGCACGAGTGTCGCCGACTGGAGATCGCCCGGCGGCCGCGCCAGCGAACCAACGGCGCTGATGATTCCACCCTCGAGACCGCGGAGCAGCGCCGGTCCGACGCCGATCAATACGCCCGCCGTCGCGAGCAAGACCACTGCCGTCGAGAGGTCGGCGCTGCGCGCGAAGTTGCCGCGCGTCCGCGCTTCCTCGCGGTGCCGGGGCGTCGCCTCCTCGGTCCGTTCCTGGGTTTCGAAGAGCTCCGCCATCGGATCAGCTCCCCACCAACTGGAGGAGAGTGCGCCGCAGGGCGTCGAAGAGCCGCAGGCCGGGACCGAGCGTGAACGGGAAGAGGACGGTCGCGGCGAGGAGCGAGGCGAGCAGTCGCGCCGGATAGCCGAAGGTCATCACCTGCAGCTCGGGCACGGCGCGCGCGAGCAGGGCCATCGTGAGGCTGCCCGCCAGCAGCACGGCCAGCATCGGCGCCGCGATCATCACCGCGAAGCGCAGGCAGGCGCCGAGTGACCCGACCAGCCCAAGAAGTCCGGCCGGCAGCGAGAGCTCACCGACCGGCAGCGTCTCGAACGAGCGGTGGAGCGCGCGCACGACATCGTGGTGGCCGTTCACCGCGAGGAAGACCAGCAGGAGCGCGGTCTCGAAGACGCGTGCCGGCGCAGTCGACGCGACGCGCGTCATCGGATCGATCTCCTCGGCCATCTTGAGGCCGAGCTCCTCGGCGACCAGATCGCCGGCGATCGCGGGCGCCGAGAGCAGCACGCGGCACAGGAACCCGATCGCGAGCCCGATCAACAGCTCGCGACCCGCGGCGAGGACGAGGCCCGAGGTCGTCTCCGGCAACGTGCCGACCGGAAGGCCGACCAGGAGCGCACCGAGCAGCAGTGAGAGGAGCACTCGCACCGGCGAGGGCACTCCCTCACCACCCAGCACCGGCAGCAGCAGCAGCACCATGCCCGCCCGCAGCGCCGCGAGCAGCACGCGCACGATCGGGTCGAGCGGCAGGTCGATGTTCACGGCGGGCCGCCCAGGCGCGCGAGGTTCATCAGGATCCGCTGCGCGAAGGTGGTGAACTCGCCGAGGATCCACGGCAGCAGAACGAAGAGAGAGCCGGCCAACGCGAGGAGCTTGGGCACCATCGCGAGCGTCTGCTCTTGCAGGCTGGTCAACGCCTGGAAGAGCGCGACGATCAGGCCGATGACGAGGCTCACGCCGAGGATCGGCGCGGTGATGAGCAGTGCCTCCATCAGGACCTGGCGGCCGAGCTCGATGGCGGTGGCGCTGTCCATGTCAGGTGGCGAGCCCGCGCCAGAGCTGCTGGATCACCAGTCCCCAGCCGTCGACCAGCACGAAGAGCAGGATCTTGAGCGGCGTCGCGACCAGCATCGGCGGGAGCATGTACATGCCCATCGCGAGCAGGATGCTGGAGACCACCAGGTCGATCACGAGGAACGGCAGGTAGAGCACGAACCCCATCTGGAACGCGGTCCTGAGCTCCGAGAGGATGAACGCCGGCACCGCGACCATCAGTGGCATCTGCGCAGGCCCTTCGACCGGTCCGGTCTTCGAGAGCTCCATGAAGAGCCGGAGGTCGGCCTCACGCGCGTGCGCGAGCAGGAACTTCTCGAGCTCCGTGCCCGCGGTGTCGGCCGCCACGACGAACGAGACCTTGCCGTCGAGATACGGGGCGATCGCCTTCTCGTGGATCGCGCGACCGGTGGGCGCCATGACCGCGCCCGACAGGAAGAGTGCGAGCCCGATCAGCACCGGGTTCGGCGGCAGCTCGGGCGTCGACATCGCGCGCCGCACGAACGAGAGCACGATCACGATGCGCGAGAAGCAGGTGACCGTCAGCAGCAGCGGCGGCAGCAGCGAGAGGAAGGTGAGCAGGAGGACCAGCTCGACCGCAGTCGAGAGGTCGCGCTCGGCGCCGCCGTCGGCTTTCTCGGGCGTCGAGATGCGCAGCGGAAAGATGCGCCCGATCAGCGGGTCGGGCCGCACCGGCGCCTCGATCGGGGCGTCCCCTGCCTCCTGTGCCGCGCACGGAGCGACGAGCCCGCACGGCCCGGCGGCCAGCAGCAACCCCAGCAGGAGACGCAACAGCACGCTCATCCCGGACGCTCCTCGCCGGTCGGCGCGAGCTCGGAGCGCAAGGTGGCGGCGAAGCGGTCGCCGGGCGGATCGAGCGTGGTGAGGAGGGCGAGCCCGCTCTCGGACGCACCGAGCAGGAGCCGCCGTCCCTCGATCCGGACGATCAGCAGGGAGCGCCGGCCACCGAGCGCACGGCTCTCCATCACCTCGATCGCGCGGCCACCCTGGACGACCGGCGCGAGCCGGCGCACGACGGCGGGAAGCGCCACCAACAGGCCACCCACCACGAGCAGCGCCCCCACCAGGGAGCTCGCGTCACTCACGGGGGCACCCAGGAGCGGCAGCGCGCTGGTCGGCGCCAAGGCCGCGTCGCGGGTCGCGTGGTTCTTCCATGGCGCCGCGAAGCAGATCGCTCCACCGACGAGCAGGACGAGCGGCGCCCATCGCAGGAGCGAGCGCGCGCGTCCCGTCAGCAGGCGCGCGGGAAGCTGCGCCATGGTCGACGCCCCGGTCGACACCGCGGTCGGCGTTGCGAACGCCATGTCGCTCCTCCACGTCCACGCGATCCCGAGCGATCGATCACCGCGGAGGAGGTCGGAAGTTTGTGCTCGTGGCTTTAGAAAAAGCTTCGCACCAGGGTCCGCTCGCGCGCTCCGCGCCCGTGCCAGACGGTGGGTCGACGACGACTGGCGTCGCGAACCCGGAAAAAAGGTCGCGCCGAATCGTCGGCGAGCGGGCGGCGGTGGGAAAAGAGCGGGCGGCTCCCCGATTCGGCCTCCGCGACCTATCGAGCGCCGTTGCGAGCCACCGAACAAACGCGGCGGTCGGGACCGCAGGGGTCTCGCCGATTCGTTTCTCGAGTGGGAGGTATCGCATTGCCGCTGCGCATCAACCAGAACATCCCGTCCTTGAACGCCCAGCGCGGGCTGACCTCTGTGACCACCCGGTTGGAGAAGAACTTTGCGCACTTGAGCACCGGGCTGCGCATCGCGACCGCGTCGGACGACGCCGCCGGGCTCGGGATCAGCGAGCGGCTGCGTTCCCAGACGCGCTCGCTCGCCCAGGCGCAGCGGAACGCCAACGACGGCATCTCCCTGGTGCAGACCGCGGAAGGCTCGCTGGAAGAGGTGAGCAACATCCTGATCCGGATGCGGGAGCTCGCCGTCGAGGCGAGCAACGGCACGGCCTCGAGCAGCGACAAGAACACGCTCGACGCGGAGTTCCAGGACCTGCTCGACGAGATCGACCGCATCGCGGGAGCGACCGAGTTCAACTCGATCAAGCTGCTGAACGGCGCGACCACTTCGCTCAGCCTCCAGGTGGGCTCGGGGGTCACCTCGAACGACTCGATCACGGTCACGTTGTCGGCGTCGCGCACCTCCGACCTCGGCATCAGCACGCTCGACATCTCGGCGGCGACCACGGCCTCGGTGACGACGGCCATCACGAATATCACCACGGCGATCGACACCGTCACCGCGGCGCGCGGCGACCTCGGCGGCCTCCAGAACCGGCTGCAATCGACGATCGCGAACCTCGGCATCAGCATCGAGTCGCTCTCCGCGGCCGAGTCGCGCATCCGTGACGTCGACGTCGCCTTCGAGACGGCCGACCTCACGCGCAACTCGATCCTGCAGCAGGCCGCCGTGTCGATCCTGTCGCAGGCCAACGTGCAGCCGCAGCTCGCCCTGGCGCTCCTCCAGTAAGGGCGGCGCCGGCGGGGGCGACCGCGCGACTCGATCCGTGCGGCGAACGAGCAGGCCTCGGGGTGCTACGGCGCCCCGGGGCCACCTCGCCAACCAGAAAACGTTTCCGCTCGCTCAAGCCCGCGCGCGACGCGCCGAACAAGCGGGCGGCCGCGGAGAGAGTGCGCCCACGGCGTTGGAGGAGCCAGGTCGATGCCCAGCCCGATCACGTTCGGAGGACTCGCGTCGGGGCTCGACACCCAGTCGATCGTCTCGTCGCTGGTCGCGTTGGAAGGTCGCAAGGTCGACCTGCTTCGGACGAGCCGCAGCGGGTTCGAGAAGAAGATCGCCGCCTACGGCACCCTCGCGACCAAGCTACGTACCCTCGCGAGCGCGCTGCAGAAGATCGCCGATCCCGACCAGTTCCTGGCGCACCGGGCCTCCTTGTCGAAGGGGAGCGACGAGTTCGTCACCGTCAGCGCGCGCGGCGACGCGAAGGTGGGCAACTACCAGATCGAGGTCAGCGCTCTCGCGGCGAGCACGTTCATCCGCTCCGACGGCTTCGCCGACGCGAATGCCGACCTCGGAATCAGTGGGACGTTGTCGCTGCAGGTCGGAGCCACCCAGACCGATCTCACGATCGACGTCACCAACTCGACGCTGAACGGCATCCGCGACGCGATCAACGGTGCGAACGCGAACGCTGTCGCGACCGTCGTCTTCGACGGCACCGACTACCACCTCGAGCTGCGCGGCAAGGAGACCGGTCTCGCGAACGCGGTGACCGTCGTCGCCGAGCCGGGCCTGCCGCCACCTGGCGGCTTGGTGCTGAACCTCGACGAGAAACGGGCGGCGGCCGACGCCGGCTTCAAGATCGACGGCCAGCTGTACACGTCGAGCAGCAACACGATCGACGACGCGATCCAGGGCGTCACGCTCTCCTTGCTCGAGCCGCAAGCCGTGGGCGCCAACCCGATCCAACTTTCGATCGCCGAGGACTTCGGCTTGGTCGAGGGGCAGCTCAAGGAGTTCGTCGACGCCTACAACGGCGTGATCGACTTCCTGAACGAGCAGAGCAAGCCGCGCGCGAGCAACGACGAGGCGATCCTGCCGCTCGCCGGCGAGAGCGCGTTGCGGCAGGTGCGCACGTCGTTCGGCACGTTGATCAGCTCCGAGGCGACCGGCATCACGACCTACTCCTCGCTCTCGTCGATCGGCATCAAGTCGGACTCGAGCGGCCGGCTCGCGCTCGAATCAACCAAGCTCGGGGATGCGCTCGCCGACGACCTCGACGCCGTGAAGGCGCTGCTCAGCGACGCGACGGTCGGCATCGGCGGCAAGCTGCTGGAAGCGGTCGAAGCGCGCACCGACTCGATCGACGGCTCGGTGAAACTGCGGCAGGACGCGTTCGGCAAGTCGATCGCGCTGCTCGACAAGCGGATCCTGCGCGGGCTGGCCGATCTCGACCGCTTCGAGCAGGGGCTGCGCCGGCGGTTCGCCGCCATGGAGACGCTGGTCGGGCGGCTGCAGTCGCAAGGGAACGCGTTGAGCGCCATCACCGCGTCAAGCAGTCGCTGAAGGAGACGCGAGGATGACCACCGCGTGCGAGACCTACCACCGCGATGCCGTGCTCGCATTGCCGAAGGAGCAGCTGCTGCTGCGCGTCTACGAGACGCTGCTCCGGCAGCTCGACAGCGCCGGCAATGCGCTCGCGGCCGGGGAGCGGGCGACCGCCGGGCGGGCGATCAGCCGGTCGCTCGACATCGTGACGGCGCTGCGCGACGCACTCGACCACTCGAACGGGGCGCACTGCGTGCCCAAGCTCGACCAGCTCTACCGCACCGTTTCCGCGTGGCTCCTCGAGGCGAACCTCGCGCAATCAGCGCAGCTCGTCCGGTCGAGCCGCCGCGTGCTGGCCACGTTGAAGGAGGGGTGGGATGGCGCCGTCGACTCCCTGCAGTGACGCTCCCGGCACGGACGGCGAGATCGCGTGCAGCGAGCTGGCGCAGCTCGCGACGATCGAGCGGCGCTGGCGCGATGCACTCTCCTGGGTGACCGCGGGCGACGCACCGGCCGCGGCGGCCGAGATCGAGGCGGCGGGTGCGGAGCTGGCGGCGCTCGGCGCGCTCGACGCGATCCGCCTGCGCCTCTCCGACGACGAGCTGGTCGCCTTCGCGGCGCGCACCGAGCGCCTTGGCGCGCTCCATGCGCAACTGGCGCGAGCCTGCCGCGAGGAGCAAGCGACGGTGCACGCGCAGCTGGTGGCGATCGGCCGCGGTCGCACGACGCTCACCGCCTACGGACGCCAGGCTCCAGCCGCGAGCCACGCCTGCGACGCAGTCGGGTAGCCGCGCCCGCGCCGCGCTCGGCTACTGATTCGGCGTCCCGCGCGCTGCCTCGGCCTGCGGCAGGAGCTTGGGATCGAGCTCGACCGCGCGCTTCAGGTGTTTCTCGGCACCGGCCGGATCCCGCTTCAGCGCCAGGAGCAGCTCGCCCAAGCGCAGGTGGGCGAACGGCGAGTCCGGCACGAGGAGCAAGGCGCGCTCGAGCTGCGCCAGTGCCGGTTCGAGCTTCCGCTCGTCCCGCAACAACCGTGCGATCCGCAGGTGGACTTCGTGGCACGCCCCGATCTGCGCGAGCGACCCGCCGCGCATCACTTCGCCGCCCCAGTCCAGCATGTACGCGCCCGCGACATCGGGACCCGCCTCGAGCAGGAGCTGCCGGCCGAACTCGGCGATCGTCGCCATCGGCACCTCGGAGTAGCGGCGGCCGCCGAGCGGCATCGCGAGGTCGAGCCACTGGTCCGGCGGCGCCCCGGCAATCCGCAGGTCGGTGATGACTTCGGCCGGCGTGACCGGACCCTTGTAGAGCACCGCCAGTCGACCCCCGCGGTCAACCAGGAAGCTGCACGGGATCGGCAGCGGCGGGTGCTTGACGTAGAGCGCGCCGTAGAAACCGCGTAGTTGCTCGACGGCCGTCGCGTCGAGGAATCCGGCGACGAACTGGAACTTGATCTCGTCGAGCAGCTCGCGCGCGCTGTCGCGATCGGCGGGATTGTCGTCGACGTCGTCGAGGCTGAGGGCGATCACGCGCACGCCCTGACGCGCCAGCTCGGCTCGCTGCGCGGCGAGCGTGGTGAGCTCCTCCTTGCAGATCGGGCACCAGCTCGACCAGACGACCACGAGCAGCGGTTGCGCACCGATCGGCTCGACCTGCTGGTGATGGCCCTGCAGGTCGTCGAAGGCGATGCGCGGGAACGGCATCCGGCCGGAGACGACACTGCGGGAGCGAGCGGATGGCTTGGTATTCGGCAGGGCCTTCGCCTCGAGCGGAGGCGGTGCGGCCGGCGCTGGCCGCGGCGCCACCACGTGCTTGCCCTGCTCGAGCTCGAAGCGCTGGTCGGCGACGACGCCGCTGAATTCCTCGACGGTGCCACCGGGCCAACGCACCGTCACGCGCGCGATCGCGGTCGACGGACCGATCCCGACCTGCAGCCACTTGCTCCCCTGTGACAGGAAGCCCTCGCCGGCGCGCAACGTCCGGATCAGCGGCCGAGGATCGTCCGCCAGCGTGATCTCGACGCGCGCACCGATCGCATCGCGGCTGGTGGTGGCCGCCGTCCCGCGCAGCGCCAACGCGACGAAGTGGTTCTGGCGCGGCGAGTCGTTGCGCAGGAACCGGATCTGCGGGCCGTTGCGGTTGACGATCCAGAAGTCGACGTCGCCATCGAAGTCCCAGTCGACCCGGCCGCACGCACGCGCGTCATCGGGGAAGTCGAGCCCGCTCACCGCCGAGACGTCGGCGAAGCGCGGCCCGCG
>CAYRQC010000187.1:0-3071 GCA_964426265.1 uncultured Phycisphaerales bacterium
AAGGAGATGAACCAGCTCTCAGGTCATGCCCCTATCGAGTTCGTCCAGGCTGCTCGGCCCATTGTCATCATCGACGAGCCCCAGAGCGTGGACTCGACCGACAAGGCGCAGGAGGCCATCAAGGCCCTCAACCCGCTCTGCACCCTGCGCTACTCCGCCACCCACCGCAATCCGTACAACCTAGCCTACCGGCTCGACCCAGTGCGCGCCTTCGAGCTGAAGCTGGTCAAGCAGATCGTGGTGGCCAGCGCCGCGGCCGAGGGGGCTGCCAACGACGCCTTCGTGCGCGTTGAGCAGATCGACTACAAGAAGGGGATCAAGGCGAAGCTCCGCATCCACGTGCAGACGCCTGAGGGTCCGAAGGAGAAGGCGGTCACGGCCAAGCAGGGCGCGGACCTGTTCACGCTTTCCAATGAACGCGCCAGCTACCGAAACGGCTTCGAGGTGGCCGAGATCAACGCCGAGCCGGGCAACGAGCTCGTGCGCTTCACCAGCGGCCGGATCGTGCGCCTCGGCGAGGAGATCGGCGGCCGGCGCGACGATCTCTGGCGCGTGCAGATCCGCCACACCATCCAGAAGCACCTGGAGAAGGAGCTGCAGGTCCGCGGGCGCGGCATCAAGGTGCTCTCGCTCTTCTTCATCGACCGCGTCGCGAACTACCGCGGCTTCGGGGAGGACGGCCAGCCGGTTCCCGGCAAGCTCGCGCTCGCCATCGAGGAAGAGCTGGCGGAGCTGGCGAAGGACGAGCGGTGGAAGGAGCTCACCTGGCTGAAGGAGCCGATCGAACGCCTCCACGGCGGCTACTTCGCGCAGGACCGGCAGCAGCGCTTCAAGGAGTCGCGCGAGGGGCGCTCGACGCAGGATGACGACACCGCATACGAGCTGATCATGAACGCCAAGGAGCGGCTGCTCTCACTCGACGAGCCGCTCCGCTTCCTCTTCAGCCATTCAGCGCTGCGCGAGGGCTGGGACAACCCGAACGTCTTCCAGATCTGCACGCTGAACCAGACGCAGAGCGGCATGAAGAAGCGCCAGGAGATCGGCCGCGGGCTGCGCCTGCCGGTCGACCAGTCGGGACGGCGCGTCTTCGACGAGTCGGTGAACCGCCTGACCGTGATGGCCAACGAGAGCTACGAGGAGTTCGCGCGCAAGCTCCAGGGCGAGTACGAGGAGGAGTGCGGCGTCACCTTCGGCAAGCTGCCGAGCCGCGCGTTCGAGAAGCTCGTCCGCGTCATTGACGGCCGCGAGGTCCCGATCGGGAAGACGTCCGCCGAGGAGATCAAGGCTGCTCTCGTCGTCCAGAAGCTGATCGACGCCGACGGTCGAATCCAGCCGGCCTTCGATCCGCGGCAGGGCGGGTTCGCGCTCGCCCTCCCGGAGGCGCACCGCGACCTCGCCGCGCCGGTGCTCGACCTGCTCTCTGCGTACCAGATCGAGCGGCACGTCCGTCGGGATCGCGACACGCGGGAGAACCGGCTGCGCAAGGAAGTGGCGCTCGGGCCGGAGTTCCAGGCGCTCTGGGAACGGATCAAGCCGCGGACAACCTATCGGGTCGAGTTCGCCACCGACGAGCTGGTGCGACGCGCGGTCGCGGCGATCGTGCGGATGGACCGGATCGAGCCCCCGAAGGTCACGGTGAGCGCGGGCCGCGTCGAGCTAACGCGCGGCGCCGTCGCGACGCGCGCGACGAGCGTGGCCGAGCACGTCGTCGCCACCCGCGCCAGCGCGCTCCCCGACGTGATCGCCTACTTGCAGGAGCACTGCGCGCTCACCCGCTCCACCATCGTCCGCATCCTGGTCGAGTCGGGCCGCCTCGCCGAGCTCTTCGTCGATCCGCAGCGTTTCATGGACGCGATCCGCCACCTCCTGAAGGAGGAGCTGCGCCGGCTGATCGTCGATGGCATCAAGTACGAGCGCATCACCGGCAGCGGCCCCGAGTCGGAATGGGAGATGCTGCTCTTCAAGGACGCGGAGATCGTCGACTACCTCAGCGCGCTGCAGGTGAAGAAGTCGCTCTACGACTGGGTCGTCTGGGAGTCCGAGGTCGAGCGCGAGTTCGCGAAGAAGCTCGACGAGCGCGAGGACATCCGACTCTTCGTCAAGCTCCCGCGCTCCTTCACGATCGACACGCCGCTCGGCAGCTACACGCCCGACTGGGCGATCGTGAAGCACGCCGACCAGACGCTCTACCTCGTGAAGGAGACAAAGAGCACCAAGGACCACTACCTTCGCCGCACCGACGAGAACCAGAAGATCGAGTGCGGGCGACGCCACTTCGCGGCGCTCGACATTCCATTCGGAGTCGCCACCTCCGCTGACGACGTGTAGACCGACGGATACCTGGCAATCAAAGGAACAGCACACGAAGACTCGTTCCGGAGCGGGCCGAGCGAGACCGTTTCAGAACGGCAGCTCCTCGTCATCCAGCGGATCGGACGACGTCTTGAGTGGTGGGCCTTCGGGTGCATCGGGCTTGCGCCGGCGGCCGCGGCGCTTCGACGGATCGGGAGTCGCCGGCGCGCCGGTGCCGAGCCCCGAGTCCAGCTTCAATTCGTCGCCCGACTCGTCCGCCACAGGCGCCTCGATCGCCGCTTCATCCGCCGCGAGGTCCTCCAGCACTTGCACCACGCGCGCTTCCGTTGCCTTGAGCTTCGTCCGACAAACCTTGAGGAGCTCCACGGCGCGCTCGACCTTGGTGCCGAGCTCGTCGAGGTCGATCTCGTCGCGGTCGATCGAGGTGAGGATCCGCTCGATCTCCTCGACCGCGGCGGCGTAGCGGACCGGGTCGGGCTCGCTCACGGGATCAGGCGCCATCACGTCTCTCCAGGTTCGTTGCGCTCGACACGCGCCGCAATCTTGCCGCGAGCGAGCGTCGCCACAATCGAGCTGCCGAGCGGCGCCTGCCGTGCATCGCGCAGCGTCCGCCCTGACGCGTCGCGCACGATCGCGAAGCCGCGGCGCAACACGGCGTTCGGGTGGAGCGATGCAGCGAGGCGCTCGAGATCGGAGAGGCGCGCGCCGCGCCTCGCAAGCGTCATCGTCAACCGTTCCGGCGCGAGCCGCCGACGCAG
>CAYRQC010000188.1:0-3023 GCA_964426265.1 uncultured Phycisphaerales bacterium
GATGGTCGGTGATTGCCTCGCGCTGTACGTTTCTTGCCGGAGCCAGCAGGAGGGCGCCCCAGATTGCCGGTGGCGACGGAAGCGGCCGGCAGATTCGGCCGCTGGCAAACGCCGTTTCCTGCCGCACTGCCGTGATCGGCACCGACTGCTTGCGCGTCCCGTGGTCGTTTCTTGCCGCCGCCTCGACACCCCACGTCGTTTCTTGCCGCGGCTGCCGCGCGTGGCGACTGAAGCTGCCGGACCTGGACGAATTGCGTCCTGTTTGCAAACCGTCTTTCACGTCGTGCCTTCCTGTCGTCTCTTCATGGTTGGCGGGTTGCGACAGGAGTTCGACATGGAGCTCTCCCTGCGCGAGGCGGCCACACTGATCGGCCGCAGCTCGCGGACCTTGCGGGCGCAGCTTTCCCGCGGCGAGATCGTGGGAACCAAGCGGAATGGCCACTGGACGGTCGATCGCCATGCGCTGCCCATGACCGATTCGCAACGGTTAGCGCTGCAATCACGTGCCGACGCCGTCCGCGATGCCGTCGAGTCGGCGCTGCCGTCACGGTTGGCGGAGCGTCCAGGGCAGCGGAGGAAGTCGGTCGCTGACCTGGATGCATTCCGCCACGCCAAGGAGGCGTGGATCGCCTTGCGCCAAGGAGTACCCGGCGAGGAGCTCTCGCCTTCGATCTTGCGCGCCGGACGCCTGCTCGAACGCGGTCTCCTGTCGCTCGCCGAGGCGACGCACGCGTTCGATGTCCCGAGCAAACGACGAGTGTTGCGGCGCGCTCGCTCCCTCATCAGCCGTGCGGTCGGCCATCTGCTGCTCTCAATGCCCTCGATCCCGCCCGAGCCGTTGCGGTCGATCGTGGTCCGGATCGAGACCGAGGTGCTTCCCGCCATCGGTGGCCTCCTGCGTTGGACCGAGCGGCTCGAGAGGCGTCGACCATGAGCTGGCGCCACGCCCCGCTCTACGTCCGGGCCCACGACCTCGCACGCTGGCACCTCGCCCATTTCCGCGACGCGGCGAGCTACCGCGAGCTCGTCGCGGCGGCGTCGGCGGCGATGGTCGAGCTGCTGTGTTCGCTGGCGCTCGCGCTCACTTTTCCTGCCTCGCGTGATCGCCACCGCGAGCAAGCCGACGAGGCCCTCGTGCGTGTGCGGACGTTGGGCTCGCTCGCGTGCGAGCTCTCGCTGATGTCGCCGCGGCAATTGCGCTACATGAGTGGCGAGCTTGTGGTACTCGGCCGGATGCTCGGTGGTTGGCGGCGCGCGTCACGAAACACGGCTCGTAGGTTGACATCAAACCCAGGGGCCAAGGCCCAAGCGGCTCCGCCCGCGTCTTGCGCGGCGGCTCATACTGGAACGACGCCGACAGGTGCCGTTCCGCGTACCGGAACAGGAACGACCCATCGAACCGGAGGAACAACGCCGGTTTCCGCGTCGCCCTGCCCGCCGCCCCCGTAACCCGTGGCTGCGTCGCGTCGAGGCGATGGCGAAGCGCGCCATCGCGGCGACCGCCGCCCCGAGCAGGCCTTGCCCCGGAGGCGCGCTCGCGCGCCCGATCGTGCTCCCCCGTTCCGCCAGGCAGTTGCCGAGGGTCCGGGGGAGCTTTTTCGTCCGTGCCCATTTGCCTGAACCTGGTTGGCGAGCGGGATCACGCCTTTCGCAGCGCTCTCGTCCAGGTTCCTCTCCGTGCTTCCTGGTCGAGGATTCACGTCCCATGCGCCATCCGAAGGCTCGCGGTCTCTTCGGGCGGTTGATCGATTCCGACGAGTTCGCCGCTGCCGCCGTGGCTGCCGTCCGTGGCAAGCGCCGCCGTCCCGATGTCGCGTGGTTTCTGTTCCGGAGGGAGAGCGTGCTTGCGGAGATTCGCGATTCCATCGCCGCGGCGAAGTGGCGGCCGCGTGGCTTCGATCTTCTCTTCGTGCGCGATCCCAAGCCGCGAGTGATCGCCCGCGCACCGATCGAGGATCGGGTCGTCCACACGGCACTGGTGCGACAGATGGAGCCGGTGCTGACGCGATCGCTCACGGACGACGTCTATGCGTGTCGCCGCGGTCGCGGCACCCACCGCGCGGTCCTGCGCCTGCTGGAGCTGATGCGGCGCCACCGGTTCGTCGTCCATCTCGATGTCGCGAGCTACTTCGCCAGCATCGACGTGGAACGGCTGCGCGGCCTCGTCCACGCGCGGATCACTGATTCGCCATTCCTGGCCATCGTCGACCAGGTGCTCGACAGCGGCCGTGGCCTCTTCGACGCACCGGCGGTGCGCCGGTTCGCCCGCATGTCGCCGGAGTGGCCGCCGCCGCGGCGCTGCGTGCCGATCGGTGCGTTGACCAGCCAGCTCTTCGCGGCCCACGTCTACCTGGATGCATTCGATCACTTCGTCAAACGATCGCTACACGTGCCGGGATACGTCCGTTACGTCGATGACCTATTTCTGTTCGGAGATCGGCGGGCGGAGCTGAGGGCGTGGCGGACACAGGCTGCCGAATGGCTCGAACGCGAGCGTGGGCTCCGCCTGAAGGCGCCGAACGCGCGGATCCTCTCCTGCCACGGGCATCTCGACGCGCTCGGGCAGCGGCTGACGCGGGAGGGCATCGCTCCGTTGCCGCGGCGGTCACTGCGACGGCTGACAGCCGGTGTTGCTGCTTGGGTACGCGGATCCGCCCAAGCGCAGCGGGTCGACGCGCAGGCGTCGCTGGCTTCCGCGACGGCGCACTACTTTTTCGGTTGCTGACTGACGCAAGTCTGCCGGCCGAGTCGGCGGGCCGGCAGAAAACGGTCAGTGCGGCGGTGATCTGCGGCAGCATCTACCGCGGCGGGTGGGGCCGCTCTGCAGAAAACGATCATGCGGAGTCACGATTCCGCCGCTGGCTGGAGCGCGGTGGCCGGCCCGCGGTACCGCCAGCGGCCGAATCGCGTCATCGGGCGGCAAGATCGCGTCGTCGTTGCCGCGGTTGCCGGATCGAAGCACACTTCAATCATCGAAGATCGAAGATCAACGAGCTACGGGGGCGGCGGGCAGGGCGACGCGG
>CAYRQC010000189.1:0-3841 GCA_964426265.1 uncultured Phycisphaerales bacterium
CCGAGATGAAATACCTGATGGAACAGGAGATGGCCTTCGATACACAGTCCCTGGGGTTTCCCAGCATCCAGGGCTGTCACGCCATCGTCTATCAAACCAGCGTCGGGCTCTACGGCTACCACGTGGCTGGATGCAGTGCCGACGATCGATGGATGACCATGGCGAACCTCTTCGCCGGTTTCGTCCGTGATCATGGTGGTCTTTGCATCGGCAACCCTGGCCAGCGGGTCTACGGAAGCTCGTTCGTGGGTAACAACCAACGCGGATACGCGGGAGGTACGCCGACGGCGCGCCGCAAGTGGAGAGACGAGCTGGTGGCCTATGCGACTGCCGTGCAGTTCACCGGCAAGATCAGCGGGTATGACCTGTTCAAGAGCTTCGGAGACCATGCGTCCGCCTACGTCGAGTACCAGGTCCATGGTCAGAAGTGTGATCTACATGTCCGGCGATGGGCCCATGGCGAGGCGACACCTCGGGTCGTGAATCCCGATCGCCGTGCTCACCGGACCAGGACCGGTAGTGGCAACAACCCGACGATGACCGACCTGGTTGATGTGGTGAGCAACGTGGACCGTAACGGTCTGGTCCATGTACACAAAGAAAAGCTGCGCTGACGAAGGGCTGGAGGGAGGCGTGGCGCGGATCAACCACCCGACGGGCAGCCCACCCGCCGGCAACCGATGGTGAATCACACCCCCGCGGAGACGACCGCGGCCGCACGGGTTGGAGCGAGCGGCGTGGTCGGCAGCGCGGCAGTCCGTTGCTCCAGGCGTTCACGAAACCGCAGGTGGCGGCGGCGGGTCAGCTCGACGAGTGGGCGCCACACAGTATGGACGAGGCGCCGCTCGATGAGCTGGCGCCAGAGCCAGTTCGAGCGCTTGTAGAGATAGGACATGGCGAGGTAGGGAAGGAGTGCACGGCGGTCTGCCGGTCGACGCCGCCAGATCGAGGCGTGCGAGAAGAGGCGCTCGTAGCACCACGCGTAGCCGTCGGCGAGCTGCTGCTCGGTCATCTGCTTCGGTCGGAAGACGACGTGCGAGGTGTCGTAGCGCGACCAATCGCGATGGAGCAGGCGCCCCTCCGCCTCCATCTGCCGGAAGAGGGGCGTGCCGGGGTAGGGCGTCAGGATGTGGAAGGTCGCACACTCGAGACGGTTCTGCTCGATCCAGTCGGCGAGCTCGATGAAGCAGTCGGGGCGATCGTGGTCGAAACCGAGCACGAAGCTGCCGTTCACCTGGATGCCGTGGTCGTGGAGCAACTGGACGCGCCGCCCGTAGTCCGCGGGTCGCGGCGTCTTCTTGCGGGCGTCGTCGAGGTTGTCACCGGTGAGCGATTCGAAGCCGACGAAGACGCCGGTGCAGCCGGCGAGTGCCATCTCGCGGACGACGTCGGGATCGTCGGTGGTGTCGATCGTGATCGCGGCGCTCCAGATCTTCTGGATCGGGCGCAACGCCCGGCAGAGCGCGCGCAAGTAGTCGCGATTCGATCCGAGGTTGTTGTCGACGAAGACGCCGTAGGGCTGCCCGTCGGCGGCGAACTCGGCGGCGATCTGCGCCGGATCGCGCATCTGATAGGGGAGATGGAGGCCGTCGGTGGCGAGGTAGCAGAAGCCGCAGCGGTTGTGGCAGCCGCGCGTCGCGATGAGGCTCGTCGACGTGAGGAACGATGCGCGTGGCAGCAGTGAGCGGCGCGGCGCCGGATCGTCGCGGTAGGGAGTGGTGAAGCTGCCGCGATAGACGCGCTCGAGCCGCCCAACGGCCACATCCCGGAGAATCGTGCCCCAGAGCTGCACCCCCTCGCCGATCGCGAGTGCGTCCGCGTGCGGCGCGCACTCGTCGGCACACGAGAGGACGTGGAGCCCACCGAGGACGACCTTGGCGCCGCGCTGCCGGTACCACGCGGCCAGCTCGAAGGCGCGCGCCGCGAAGGTGAGGTGAACGGTGATCCCGACGACCGCGGGGAACGGCTCGCACGGCGGCGGGCCTTGCAGCAGGTTCTCGTCCCAGTACGCGACCGTCCAATCGGGCGGCGTGCTGGCCGCGATGCTGGTGAGCGCGAGTGTCGGCGTCAGCACGTGCTTGCCGTAGCTCGCGTGCGGATCCTTGGCATAGAAGGGGTTGAGCAGGAGCGCGTGGCGCGGGCATGGCGGTGACGTCCCCCGGGAATGATCGAGAGTGGGAGGCTCACGCATGGCGCGCGGCTGCTGGAGGCGAGGCATCGGCAGTTCTCCGGGCCTTCGGCTTTGCAATACAAAGCGTATCTAGCTTTGCACGGCAGAGTCAATGGCGTCGGTTGGTTGGGCGCACTGGAACTCTCGCCGGTCGCTTGCGTCGGGTAGTGCCGGCCGCCTCAGCGTCCTTCGGACCGCGCACGCGCGAGGAACCGCTCGCGGATCGGTCGCGTGTCCCACAGCCTCACAGTCCCGTCGCCCGAGCCCGACGCCAGCACGCTTCCATCGGGCGAGAAGTCGACGTCATGGACGTAGTCGTCGTGACCGCGCAGCTCGAGCACCAGCCGGCCGGTCGCGGTATCGAAGAGGCGGACGACCGAGTCGAGGCAGCCGGTGGCGACGCGCTCGCCGTCGGCGGAGAAGGCGACGGCGTAGACCGTGGCCGTGTGGTCGCGGAGGACGTGCACATCGTCGCTCTCGAGACCGAAGATCCGGGCGGTGCCGTCGGCGGAGGCGGATGCGAGGCGACGTGAGTCGCGGCTGAACGCGAGTGCGGTGACTCCTTTCGAGTGTCCCGAGAGCGCGCGCAGGCGGCGCAGGGAGCGACCGTCCCACAGCGACAAGGTCCCGTCGTCACCGCCGGTCGCGAGATAGCCGCCGTCGAGCGAGATGGCGCAGCAGTCGATGTTGCAGCTTGCCTCCTTCAGCTCGGCCACGGTCTGTCCGGTCGTGGCGTCGATCAGGAGTGCCGATCGAAAAGGTTCAGAGTGCGCCTCCGGGCGATACTTCCGGCGCAACGCATCGGCGACGAGCAGGTGAGCGCCATCGGGCGTCCACGCGACCGCGGTTCCGTGGAACCTCGGCACTGGCAACGATCTTTGCAAGCGGCCACTCGCGACGTCGAAGAGTTGGATCTGCTGCCGCGCGCTCAACACGGCCAGGAGCGCGCCGTCTGGCGAATAGGCGAGATCGCACAGCTCCGACCCGATGTTGGCGAGCGTCGCGACCGCCGAGCCGCTCGCCGTATCCCACACCCGAACCGTCTTGTCCCACGATGCGGAGGCGAGGTGGCGCCCGTCTGGTGAGAAGGCGATCGCATAGACGTACGGCGTCTCTCCCACGTGGCCGTGCAGCACCGTGAGATCGTCGGCGGGTGCCCAGACTCGGAGCGTGCCGTCGGTCGAGTGGGAGAGCAGGCGGTCGCCGCGCGTCGGAAAAACGGCGTCGACCATGGCGAGATGGCCGATCAGCACGCGACGAACGAGCCCCGCCCCGGCGTCCCATTCACGGATCGTCTGGTCGACCGACCCCGACCAGAGCGTGTCGCGATCGGCGGAAAAAGCGACCGCGCTGACGCTTCCCGTGTGGCCGGAGAGCGTGGCGATGATCGCCTTCGTCGTGGTGTCGTAGAGCTGGATCTTCTTGCTGGTCGCCCCGACGGCGAGCCACGCGCCATCGGGCGAAAGGCAGGACGAGCGGAGGCTCGGGCCGCCGATCGGCAGCAGGTCGGCCTGCGAGTCCGGCTGCGCGAGATCGGTGAGGAACGGCGGGCCGTACTCGAGTCCACCAGCGACACGTTCTCCGTCGACCGCGAGTACGGTCGAGCCGTTCAGCGCGGAGGAGGGCCGCTCGAACACGGTCGCCACGCGATCGGTCGCGACCTCCCAAACC
>CAYRQC010000190.1:0-3748 GCA_964426265.1 uncultured Phycisphaerales bacterium
GAGGACGGCGAACGACTGCAGCCGGTTCAGAGGCAGCTCGAAGAGGTTGTCGGTGAGCCCGGGAATCGGGCTGAGCGCCTGGAACTTCTCGCTCTCGGGCGTGGCCGCGGTGACGTCCTCGACGAAGGCGCTGCCGACCTCCACCGGAGCGTTCTTGCTGGCGTTGGAGATGCCACACTGCACGGTGTTGGTGGTGTCGAAGACCGGCTCCGGCTGGAGCACGGCGATCACCGCCCGCGGGCTCGCCACCGTCGGCTTGTCGAGCCCGGCAAAGGTGATCGGCCCGAACACCCCCGTCGTGCCGCTGGTGGTCCGCTTGGCGATGATGGTGACGGTGAACTGCGCCGTCAGGAGCGAGTCGAGCTCGGTCCGCGTGAAGCGAGCCACGCCCGTGCCACTCGACAGACCGCGGGCGATCTGACGGCCACCGCCGGCATCCGGCGGGAACTCGTCGAGCAGCACCGCGCCGGTCACGAACGGCTGGAAGATGTCGCCCATGAAGGCACGCACGTAGAGCGCCGTGCTGCCGTCGGGAACGGCGACGGCGGCTCCGATCTTCCCGGCCGTCAGGTGCTGGATCACATCCGCGTTCACGGCGAGGTTGCCGAACACGTCCGACGTGATCACCGAGAAGGCGACCGTCGGCTCGAGCTGCGCCGGCAACTCACCCTCCTCCGTCGCTCCGGTGACGAAGAGGTCGTTGGTCACCGTCGATTGCCCGTCGACGAACTCGACCGAGTTGAAGTCGGCGATCAGGCCGCCGTCGAAATCAACCTGCACGCCGGCACACGGCTCCGACATCCGTCCATGCAAGACCGGATCGTTGACCTGCGTCACCAGCGTCGAGGGGTTCAGGCTCGGGGGCCCCATCGCGACGAGCCGCGGCCCCACCGTGTCCTTGACGAGGGTCCGCAGCAGGGTCACCTCCGAACGGAAGCCGCGGCGCTCGACGTAGGTGCCGACGATGACGTCGCCGTCCTGCAACGCCGGCGTGGTCTGCGGCTCGAGGTCGGAGATGAAGCTCGTCGGATCGGAGGCGCTCTTGGAAAAGAGCAGCCCGTTCTGGGCACCGCGATCGAAGTAGATGATCGACGTGGTGTCGGGAACTTGACCGTCGCTCGTCAAGTCGACGTCGGCAGCGAACGCATGCAGGGTGACCGAGCTGATCGCACCATCGCTGCCGCTGACGAACGGTGAGCCGGGGAAGGTGACGTCGGTCGCCACCGCGGTGTCTTGCGCCGTGAACTTCAGGGTGAAGCCGTCGCCGCCCTTCAGCGTCTCCAAGCCATCCGCGCTCTGGACGCCATCGGCGATCTGCACTTCGAGGCTCGCGCCTGCGGGCACGCGCTGGTTGAAGGTGACGAGCAGGCCGCGCGGATTGGCGGTCGGGAAGGTGGAGAGCACGTAGTCGGTGGTCGGCGCGAGAGTCGCCCCGTTGAGCATGGCAATGAGGTTGCCCGGAGCGTTGAGGCCGCCGCCGGTCGCCGCGACGTTGATCGGCTCCGAGAAGGTGATCAGCGCCTCCGAACCCCGCGGCACCTCGCCCTCCTGCTGACCGGGCGACGAGTAGATCGCCTCAAAGTCGGGGTCGCCGGTCGATTCGATCGTCTTGAAACGAAAGCGGGTGTCGGCGGAGCCACCTTCGCGCTGGATGGCGTCACCCTGCAGGTCGGAGATGGGGCCGGCCGCGACGATCTCGTAGTCGGTGTTGGGGAGGAGATCGGACTGGGGAACCAGCACCGCGACCGAATCCCCCTGGAACATCGTCAAGGCAACGGCGGTCGACGACGACGAGCCGGCCTGGAAGAGGCTGAGGCCGGTGCGAACGGTCGCCAGCGCCATGCTCTCGGAGAACTGCACCACGATCGCCGTCTTGACTGAGACACTGGTCGCCCCCGTCTCGGGCGCCGTTGTCGTGATGGTCGGCTTGTCGCGTGCCAGACGGGCGTTGACGAAAAGATCGCGCAGTACGAGCCCGCCACCGACGCCGGGGTCGAAGCCGCCGTCACCACCGCCGTTGCTGCCAGGAGCACCGAAGAGCCGTCCGAGGCTATCGGTGCGGAAGCACGCGGAGAGCGTCACGATGACCGCAACGAAGGGCAAGAGGAGCAGCGGCGACGGCCGGACGAGGCGCTGGGACATCGAACGAAAGTCCTTATCCTGCATGAGGTTGAGCACGGAATCGTAACGGCATGGTTCCGACGCGGCAACGCCGCACCGACGTCGCTTCGTCGGTCGCCTCGTCGCTCCCGATTCTCGGTTGGATCAACGCCCGTGCCGAAAGATTCCCCGGCAACCGAGCGCACGAACGAGCCGACGATTCAGCGCACCGTCCAGCGCGCCGTGATCCCCGCCGCCGGCCGTGGCAGCCGCATGGTGGTGGTCGCGGAGGGCCGGCCCAAGGAGCTGCTCGCGATCGGGGGCCGATCGCTGCTCGAGCACGCACTTGCCGACCTGGCCGCGAGCGGGATCGACGAGGCGCTCCTCATCGTCAGCCCGCACAAGCCCGAGATCGCCGCCACACTGGGGAACGAGTGCGCTGGAGTGCGACTCCGCTACGCCGTGCAGCCCGAGCCGCGCGGCTTGGCCGATGCTCTCGCGCTCGCCGAGCCGTTCGTGAACGGGGAGCCGTTCGTCTGCTGGTTGCCGGACAACCTCTGGCTCGGCCCGCCTGCCGCGAGCGCACAGCTCATCGCCGCGCTCGCGCTGGCGCCCGGTTCCCATCTAGTCGCGTTGATAGAGCATCCCGCGAGCCACGCCGGATCGGTGCAGCTCGGCGCGGCGGGCTTCGTCGACTCGTCCCCACTCTCCAGCGACGGAGCCGTCGTTCGGATCGACCAGGTCTACGGGAAAGGCAGCCGCCCGCCCGCCGTCGGAGCGACCTTTCTCAAAGGCTTCCCGCTCGACCTCTGGCAGCCCGACCTCTTCGACCGGATCCGCCGCCAGCGCCTGGAGCCGCGCGCCGGCGAGCTCGACGACACACCGATCCTGCAGCAGCTCGCGCGCGAGGGGCGGCTGCATGGAGTCGTGCTGCGCGACGGGCGCCACTTCGATTGCGGTGTCCCCGCCGGCTATTTCGCCGCCGTCGCCGCGGCCGCCGCCGCCTCGATCTGAGGCGCCAGCTCGACCAGCACCTGATCGAGCGCCGCGCTCATCGCGCGCACCAGCGCCTCCATCGATCCATCCGCCGCCGGAAGCTCGTGGCACGCGCGCAGGATCGTGCGCGCCGGCGCCGCACCCGGCTCGCCACCCGCCACCTCCACCACCAGCTCGAGCTCCGCGACGCCCCGCGGATCGAGCCCTTGTGCATCACTCTGTTCGTGCAGCCCGAGCAACTCGCCGCCGAGCGTGAGCGCTCCCGTCGGCCGCGTCGCCGAACCATCGACTTCGGCGAAGGCGCCGCGCGCGCGCAACAGCTCGACCAGGCGGCGCGTCACCGTCGCGGCCGGAGGCTCGCCCCACCGTTGATAGTGATACGGGCCGGCGCGCACGTCCCCCTCCCGCCACGCGATCTCACGACGATCGAGGAAGCCGCGCGCCCCCAGCGGTTTCACCCGTAACACTGGAAGCGCGTGCGCCGCGGGCTCCGCAGCCGCAACTCCCGCGACGGTCGGCGACGCCGCCAGGAGGTACTCCTCGATGTCCGGCGCCGCCGAGCGACAGCTCATCAGCGCCGTGACCAACGCCGACGCGGCCCACGCCGAACCGCAACCCTTCCGCTTCGCGTCGTTCACGCTCCCCCCTTTAC
>CAYRQC010000191.1:0-5649 GCA_964426265.1 uncultured Phycisphaerales bacterium
GGTCGGCCGCGGCGACAGGTAGATGAGCTGGCACTCGTTGCAGCGGAGATAGGTGAAGCGTTGCGCGTCGATGCGATGGAGGCGGTCGAATCCCTCCATCCAGTGCCGAGCCTGCGTGGAGCTACAGAGCGGGCAGGCGGCGAGCGTTTCGACCTCGGCTTGGGATACCGCAGCGAGCACCATGGCCCTGAGTCAAGCGGAGCGGTGCGGCCGCGTCCAACGTCGCCATCGGCCGCGGCTCACTATCTCAGCCGTCCGCCGCGCAACGCGGCACGCCCGCGGCGCAGGCGATCGACGACCGCCCCGCGCAGGCGTTTCGACCAGCTCCTGCCAGCGACGTGCTTTCGGAAACGCAGCAGGTCGACGTGAAGGTGTCCCTGGTCGACCCCGAGTTCGAGATCGCGCGCCGTCACGGCGCCGGCGTCGACCGCTTGCGCGAGGTATTGGTCCCAGATGCCGCCGTGCGGATTGGCGCGATGCTTCCACGGCTGCGTCTTGACGACCGTGTAGTGGACGAGGTTCGTGCGACCCGGCTCGAAGCGCTCGAGATGGTTCCACTCCGGTGGGATGCGCTCTTCGATCTCGTGCGGCTCGACCAGGCAGAGGTCGAACAGGAGCTGGGCGTAGGTGTAGTGCTTCTGGTCGAGCCCGCGCACGATTTCGTCGATGCGCCACGGCAGGCGCTTGCAGTCGAGGAGCATGACGCTGAACTGTCGGCCGCGCTGAAACGACGGATGGTCACGCCACGCCGGCGGGGGTTCCGGCTGGGAGGTGCAGAGAACCTTCTGGTCGCCGAACTCGATTCGCCACAGCGGCGCGACGTCGGCCAGGACGAGCATGTCGGCATCGACGTAGAGGGCGCGCCCCTCGAAGCCCATGCGTTCCGGGATCGTAAAGCGACAGAACGAGAACGCGGTGCGCGGTCGGCTCTCCTTGTCCTTGGGCTTCGGGATGGCGTCAGCCGTCATTGGGTGGACGATGACCGGCCCCGACGCGTGCTTCTTGATCGAGTACTCGAGTACCTTGGTCGCGACGTCCTGGGAGCCGTCGCTCCCGACGAACACGTGCATCGGCTCGAGCGAAGCCGTCGGCCTCATGACACCCGCATTCCCCCGTTTGAGACTGATCCGCGGTGGCGGATGCTGCACGCGAGCGGCGCAGCTCGACGCAACCTCCATGCCACGAGCTGCCGCGCAGCCGGAGAGCCTACGCCTGCGCGCCCGTCGAAGGCGACGGCTTCTCCGTCTGGCGAAGGATGAACCGATCCAGGAGGGGCACGGCAAACGAGTACTTGCCATGTCGATTCTTGTAGATCAGGCCGTTGTTCGCGAGCGCGAAGAGCATTTGGTTGACGTGGCTCGCGCTGAACGGCTTGCCTGACGCGGCCTTCGACCGCCCGGTGATCTCCTGGACCGTGAACTCGGTCGCGGCGTTCTCGAGACGCGCGATGATCATGAGCAGGTCGCGCTGACGATCCGTCGCCCTCGCCCAGCGCCCCGCGAAGAAGTCGCTGTCTAGCTTGCGCGTGATCTCGGCGATCGGGATCGACTCCTGGCCTTGGAGAAAGGCGTCGTACACCTCGCGGCAGATGAACTGGATGAAGTACGGGTAACCACCCGACAGCTCGATGATCTTCTCGAGGGAGCGATCGTCGATCGTGATCGGGCAGCCGGCTTCGTTGATCGGCCGGCGGATCGCTTCGCGGCTCTCGGCCTCGCTCAGGCGATCGAGAAACAGGACGCGGAACATCCGCTTCGAGAAGGTCCTGGCTTCGACCAGCTTCGGGAACAGGGTCGGCAGCCCGACCAGCGTCAGCATGACCGGCAGGTTCCTCTTTTCGATCGATTGGAAGACGTCGAGCAGCAGCGACAGAGGGTACTCGTCCTTCGCCGCGTGATCGGACATGTTCTGCGCTTCGTCATAGGCGAAGACGACACCACGGTGATCTTGCGCGCGAACGGCGGCGCAGACGGTCTCGAGAACTTTCTTGAGCTTGTCCGAGGGCAATCCCGGGATGCTCTTGTAGGTCGACTCGAGGGTCGCGAAGTCGAGCGTGACTGGGATCTTGGTCGCGCGCGGCGCGAAGCCGATGGATCGTTGCTCCACCTCTGCCACCTTCAGTGCAGCGGTCACGACGGCGAGGTCGGTGAGCAGCCGGAGGCAGACACGTTCTTCGCTGATGCTCGACAACTCTGAGAGATCGGTCCCGACCCAGAGCCACCCGGCCTCGATCGCGATGGGCTTGAGCGTGTCGAGGAGGACCGTTTTCCCGACTCCGCGCAGCCCGGTCAGGACGAGGTTCTCGAGAATGACCTTCTGTCCAAGCAGTCGTCGGAACTCGGTTGTCTCTTCCACGCGGCCGGCGAGGTAAGGAGGCCGGTGCCCGGCACCGGGACGAAATGGGTTGCTAAAGCTCTGGGTGATCATTAGGGCAATGTAGCCACTTGGATAAATTTAGTCGCCTGGCTAAATTAGGCTAAATCTGACGCCCTGGGCAGGAGGGTGAATAGAGATCGGAGCTAGCCCAAATAGTTCTGATTCAGATCCATCACTCGCCGCCGCCCGGTTCCTTCCCCTTCGGGTCATCCTCCCCACCCCGGGTCTGGATCAACCAGTGTCTCCGGTAGAGGCTGTCCGGCCGCGCCATCAGCTCGTCGTGGGAGCCGATCTCGACGACGCGGCCCTTCTCGAGGACGACGATCCGATCGACATCGCGCACGGTCGAGAGGCGATGCGCGATCACGATCACGGTGCGCCCCTTCATCAGGCGCTGCAGCGCGGTCTGCACGACGGCCTCCGACTCGGAGTCGAGCGCGGAGGTCGCCTCGTCGAGGATCAGGATCGGCGGGTCGAGCAAGAGCGCGCGCGCGATGGCAATGCGCTGCCGCTCGCCACCGGACAGACGGAAGCCGCGTTCGCCGACCGGCGTGCCGTAGCCGCCGGGGGTGCGCGCGATGAAGTCGTGCGCGTTGGCGGCACGCGCCGCGCCTTCGATCGCCTTGTCGCTGGCGCCGGGCCGCCCGTAGCTGATGTTCTCGCGGATCGAGTCGCGGAAGAGGACCGTCTCCTGCGAGACGATGCCGATCTGCTCGCGCAGGCTCCGCAGCGTGAGATCGCGCAGGTCGTGGCCGTCGACCTCGATCGCACCCTGGTCGACATCGAAGAAGCGCGGCACCAGGTCGATGAAGGTCGTCTTGCCGGCGCCGCTCGGGCCGACCAGCGCGATCTTCTCGCCCTTCTTGATCAGGAGGTCGACGCCGTGGAGCGTCGGCCGCGTCGCCTCGTGCCGGAAGTGGACGTCGCGGAAGCGGATGTCGCGATTGAAGGGCGGCAGCGCGATCGCGTTCGGCTTCTCGCTGATCTCGGAGCGCGCTTGCAGGACGGTGCCGACGCGGTCGGCTGCGGCGAGCCCGAGCTGGAAGTCGTTCAGCTGCTTGCTCATGCCGCGCAGCCCGCCCATCGCGCGCGCGAGCGCCAGCACGTTCATGAAGAAGCTGGTCGAGTCGATCGAGCCGTTCAGCACGGCCCGGCCGCCGATCACCAGGATGGCTGCGATGCCGATCGAACCGATCCCCATCACGACCGGCTCGGTGAGGCTGCGCAGCCGCCGCTGGCGCATCTGCGTCTTCATCGCGCTGCGCGTCGCGCGCCGGAAGCGGTCGTATTCGCGCGATTCGGCGGCGAACGCCTTCACCACGCGCTGGCCGGTGAGCGCCTCGGTGATGGTGATCGCGATCTCCGCCATGCCGGCCTGGCCCTGGCGGTCGCGCTTGCGCAGCTTGCGCGCGATCGCGTTCACCGGCGCGATCGCGGCGCCCATCACGGCGGCGACGACGAAGATGAAGACGCCGCCGTTCACCGTGATGAAGAGGAGCATCACCGTGAAGTCGAGGAAGTCCTGGATGAAGCGGACCAGCGCTTCGGTGAGGAACCGCCCGAACACCTCGAGGTCGCCGGTGATGCGCGAGACGAGCTGCGCCGAGTGGTTCTTCTGGTGGAACCGGATCGACAGCCCCATCAGGTGCTTGAAGAGGTGCGAGCGCACGTCGCGCACGACGCGCCGCGACACGCCATTCATCAGCACCGCCTGTCCGTACTTCGACGCGCTGGCGAAGAGGACGGCGATGACCAGGACGATCGCGAAGAACCAGAGCAGCTTCTCGCGATTGGCGCGCTCTTGTGGCGCGAGGCTCAGGAACTTGGTGGTCTTGTGGCCCTGCGTTCCGACCGGCTTGGGCGCGTCGGGTGGCGGCAGGCCGAGCTTCTCGTAGAGCCACGTCTGCGAGCGCCACGCCTTGTCGCTCGCCCAGTCGCGCGCGCGGTCGAACGCGCCGCGGTCGCCCGGGGCTACGGCGGGCGCGGTGGTGGGGGAAGTGGCGGGCGCCGTGGCGGGAGTCGCGGTCTCTTCGGGCTTCGCCGACTGTCCGGGGGTCGGCAGGTCGAGGATCTTCGACAACCCGCCTTGCAGGATCCCGAGCTCGACGCCCGCGAAGAGCGCCGAGATCAAGGCGAGCAGCATCGACAGTGCGAGCTTCCCGCGATACGGCTTCACGAACCGCAGCAGCGAGCGATACGCCTGCAAATCGTCACCCGACGCCGGCAGGAAGAGATGCCAGATCCGGAGCTTGCGTCGCAACTGCTCGCGACGCTCCTCGATCTCGACGAGGTTCGTGATCTCGGGCGGTGAGCCTTCGGGGCGGGGCGGGTCGCTCAAGAAGACGGATGCTCCGGCGCGTGCGCGGCGCGCGCCGCACTGCATGGCGGCGTCCGCGTTCGAAGCGCGCGAGAGTAGGCCGCCCGCCGGAGCAGCACAAGCGAAGCGGCTACTTCGTGAACCGCCGCTGATCGCGGGCGACTTCGCCGAGGATCGCACCGGCGCCGCGCTTCCAGGCGCCCGAGTCGGCGCTCGGCGCGTCGTCGATGGTCGTCGCGTCCCAATTGAACGTCCCGCGTTCCGTGAGCGGGAAGATGCCCTTGCCCGCGTGATCGCGGATGCAGAGGCGATCCCAGTCGCCGATCACCACGAAGTCGTGCCGCTGCGTACCGAGCAGGTCGATGCCGAGCGAGTAGTCGGCCGCGTCATTCACAACGCCGAGGCGCGGGAGGAGCGTCGCCGGCAGGTCGAGGTGGCTCGTGAGGTCGTGGATGGCGCGCGGTGCCGCGCCCGGGATCCAGAGGATCAGCGGCACCCGCGTCTGCTCCTCGCTGAAGTCGGAATGGTGGCCGTAGCGCCCCTTCTCCATGAACTCCTCGCCGTGGTCGCCGGTCAGCACGACGATCGTCGAGTCGAGCAGCCCGCGCTCCTCGAGGTGGCGCACGACGCGGGCGAGCTGCGTGTCGAGATGGTGCACCGCATTGAGGTAGCGATTCTTCACCTCCGGCATGTCGGCAGCGGAGAGTCCGGTGTAGTCGATCGCCTCGCAGAAGGGGCGCCGGATGATGCAGTCGTCGGGGAAGTGGTATTGCGCGTGCGGCGACTCGAAAAAATGGAAGGCGAAGAAGGGGTGTCGCGCGTCGCGGCCGTCGATCCGCTGAAGCAACCGATCGACCATGGCGCGGTCGTTCTGCCAGCCGAGCTGGTGCTCGTCACCTTCGATCAACTCGCTGGAGGGAAGGCGCCTCCAGATGGTCTTGTCGAACTCGGGGAAG
>CAYRQC010000192.1:0-3163 GCA_964426265.1 uncultured Phycisphaerales bacterium
GGGCTTCACCAGCCAATGGTCGGAACGGCCATCGATCCCGTGCACCTCGAGCGTGCGGCCGGTGAGTCCCGTTCCGTTGCGCGCATCGACGACGCGTCCGCGAACGGCGCCGAGCGCGAGCTCCGGGGCGCCGCGCGCGGCGGCGGGTGGCGGCTCGCTCCTCTCCTCTCTGGACGCGAAGAAACCGAGCCAGATCAACAGCGCCAGCGCGAGCACGCCGCCGCCGATCAGCGTGAAGACGAGGCCGGAGCGCTCCTCCGACGAAAGCATGGCGCGAGTCTACGCGTCGCGCCGGCTAGCCTCGCGTTGATGAGGCAGTGCCGAACCGCCATCTCACGGATCGCGCAGTCCGTCGTGGCCACGTTCGCGGTGCTGGCGTCGGCCCAGTCGGCGGCGGCGCAGGCGCTGCTCGCCGTCGGGGATGACGGTCGCGTCGACGTGGAGTTCGCGGCGGAGCGACCCGCTTTCGTGCTCGCGACCGGCGAGTCGGTGCACCCGGCGCTCCTGCCCGCGTTCACGGTGCGTTACGAGGCCGAGCTGCGCGTCGAGCGCGCCGGCAGCTACCGGTTCTGGGTCGTGGCCGAAGGTGGCACGGCGGCCCTCGCGGTGGGCGGCTCCAATCTCGACGCGTCCAACACCACGGCAACGCCGCTCGAGCTCGGTGCGGGACACTTGCGGTTCGTCGTCGGCTTCGATCGGGATGGCGCGTCGGATCATCCGGTGGCGAGCCGCGCGCTGCTCCGCGTCGAGTGGGAGTCGGGCGACTTTCCGCGCGAGCCGATCCCGGCGCGGGCGTTCGCGCCGCTCGCCGAGCATGCGGACCGGCTACGCGCGGCGGCCGCGATCGAGCGCGGTCGTGGGCTTGCCGTGGAGCGGCGCTGCGCGAGTTGCCATCCCGACGGCACCTGGGTCGCCTCGCCAGACGCTCCCGACCTGACGGCGATTGGCGCGCGGACCAGCCGTGGTTGGATCGAGCGGTGGCTCGCCGATCCGCAGGCGCAACGCGCGACCGCGACGATGCCGGTAGTTCCGCTCACTGCGGCGGAACGGGGCGACATCGCGGCGTTCCTCGCCGACGGTCGAGGCGAGAGCGCGCTGCCACCGGCGACGGTCCCGCTCGCGCCACCGCAACCGCCGCCGCTCGCGCTGGCGGCCGCCGCGAGCGCTGCTACGGCTGCTGCCGGTACCGCTGCTGCCGCCACCACCGAGATCGAGCGCGGCCGCGGCGACTTCGAGGCGATCGGTTGCAGCGCGTGCCATGGAGCGCGCGGCGGCGATCTGGTCGCGACTACGTCGCTCGCGCAGAAATGGAGCGCCGCCGGCCTCGCGGAGTTCCTCCTCGATCCACTCGCCATCGACCGGTCGGGACGGATGCCGGCGCTGCTCGCGCGCACCGGCACAGAGACGGGCGAGGAACGGCAGCGTGCACAAGCGATTGCGCGATTCCTGCGATCGGCGGCGGGCGAACCGGTGGCACCCGCGGTCAGCGCGGTGGAGCCTTCGAAACAACGAGAGCTCGATGCCGCGTCCGGCGCGATCGCGCGCGGCGCTGCGCTCTTCGAGCGCGCCGATTGCCGGCGTTGTCACCTGCTGCGTCGTGACGATTCCGCCGCCGCGGCTGCCGCTCCCGCCGCCACCAACCACCCGAACGCGCCATCGCCGACGAGCCGGCGGCTCGTGCGATTTCGTGAGCTGCGTCCCCACCTCGGTTGTCTCGATCCCCCTCTCGAGGAACGCGGCGCCACGAGCGATCCCGTCGCTCGCGGCATCCCACTCTTCGCGCTCGACTCGCAGCAGCAAGCGGATCTGCGCGCCTTCGTCGCGTTCTTCGCCGACCATCCCGACGTGAGCGCTGCTCCCGTCTTCGAGCTTCCGCACACCCTCGATCGGCTCGGCTGTGTCCACTGCCACGAGTGGAACGGCGGCCGCCCGCACGTCGAACTCGCGGAGTCGCCCCCGCCGTTGACCGTGGTCGGCGCGAAGATGCGAGCGAGCTGGCTCGAGGGCGTGCTGACGCGCGGTGCGCGCGTGCGGCCTTGGTTGCACCTGCGGATGCCCGAGTTCGGTGCGGCCAACGTCGCGCCGCTCGTGCGGCAGCTCGCGGCGGCGAGCGGCGTCGCGTCGGACGAAGGCGAACCGGAGCCGGAGATCACTCGCGAAGCGAAGCTGGCCGGCGTGCGACGGCTCGGTGCCGAAGGCGGCCTCGCGTGTATCGGCTGTCATGACTTCCGTGATTACGAGTCGCTCGGCTCGCGCGGGCCGGGGCTCACCCAGATGCACGCGCGGCTGCGTCCCGAGTGGTTTCGCGCGTGGCTCTGCGCGCCGGCACGCTGGATTCCCGGGACGTCGATGCCGCAATACTTCGACGGGCGGTCGGCGGAGCAAATCGACGCGGAGCTGGCCTGTTTGTGGGCCGGGCTCTCTTTCGGCGAGGCGATGCCGGCGCCGCCGGGTGTCCTCGGACGAGCGGAAGACACGGGGCGCGCGCAGCCAAGTTTGCGGCCGCAGTTGCAGCGCACATTCATGCGCGACTCGAGCCCCGCCTCGATCGCGGTCGGTTTGCCCGGGATGGTGAACTATTGCTTCGACACGGTCGAGTGTCGCGTCCGCTACGCCTGGGATGGTGACTTCCTCGACATGCGGCCACAGTGGGCGGTGAAAGGGGAGCAGTTGCCACTCGTGCTCGGCAAGCTGTTTTGGTGCACGTCGTCGAGCTTCGGCGTGCGGGTCGGCGCGCCGACCGGTGGTGCGCCACCGCGCTTCCGTGGCCACCGGCGAGCCGATGGGTTGCCGGAGCTCTACTACGACGTCAGCACGGTTGGTACCGACGCGGCGGTGGATGCGCTGGCCGGTGGGGTCGCCGCCGGCGTGGCGGGTCGGACGGTGCGCGTCGACGAGCGGATCGAGGCGCTGACCTCATCGCTCGGCTTGTTGCAGCACTACCGCGTGAGTGTTTGTGAAGGACCGATCTACTTCGTGGCGCAAGCGACGCGCGGCGGAAGCGTCACGGTCGTAGCGGTGGCACCAGCGTTGCCGACCTCCGAGATCGCGAAGGGTGTGTGGCTCGTCGCCCCGCGCGGGCCCGTGGAGTTTGTGGTGCAAGTGGCGGCGGTGGAGGAGAGGAAGTGATGCTCGCATCCGGCCTCCTCACGCTCTCGTTCGC
>CAYRQC010000193.1:0-4322 GCA_964426265.1 uncultured Phycisphaerales bacterium
CATGACGACGCGCACGCGCAGGATCCGTTTGCCGGGAGTCTGGCCGTCGCGATAGGCCTCGAACCAGAGGAAGTAGCCCCAGAACAGGAGGAACGACCAGACCACGAAAAGCACGATCAGCGTGACGCCCGACCAATCGAAGAAGTCGCCGATGGTGAACGAAATGAGCAGCGGGATGCCGACGATCGCGAAGCCGACGATCACCGTGTCAATCAGCAGCGCCGCGAAGCGCGAGCCGGCGCCGGCAAGTGGCATCTCGATCGACACGTGCTCGGGCGTCGCGACGTCGAGCACGCGATCGCGAGCGAGATCGAGCGTGGGGGTGCTGGCGGTCATCGGAGCCCAGGACGATAACGCGGGCGTGGGTGGCTGTTCTGGCGCGCCTCCGAATGTCGAGGGCGGCCGAAGACCCATGTCTTCGACCACCCCGACGAATCTGCTCGAAGTGCACTCGTCGCTGTGTGCTTACCCCTTGAGTGCGTACAGCCCGCGACCCGGCTTGACCACGTCGGACATCTCGACGAGGCGCTGGCCGAGGATTGCCGCAAAGCGGGCGCTCTTCGTCTCATAGCCGGACGCGAGCACCTTCGCCTCGATGACCGGGATCCGCATCGGCTCGGAGGAGGTGCCGAGCGCGGCGCGGATCGCTTCGTGCAGCACGCTGTGACCCTTGGCGCCGGCCTTGCGACCGCGGCGCTTGCCCCTCCGCGGGGCCGCGGCGGCACTCTTCGGTGGACGACCCCGTCGGGCCGGGGCCTTCGGCGCCTCGGTGGGAGCGGGCGCGGCTCCGCCGGCTGCCGCGATCTCCGCATCGACGGCCGCGAGCTCGGTGGCGAGGGCCGCTCGCCGGGTCGTGAGCGAATTCTGCTTCTCGTCGAGCATGCGACGGAGATCGGCGAGCGACAGACCGGACACCGACCTCGAAAAGCGCTTTCTACGAGCCAATGCGGAGCCTCCTTGTTTGGGTAGTTCTCTGAATCCGATGCACCTTGATCACACAATACAGCATATTCCGGCGGTTCATCAGTTTTCGTTGTGGTGAACTTGATGGTGACGAATCGTGGAGATGGTGCCGCTGTCTACAACGGCTCGAGCTGCTCGATTCGTCGCGCGGCGAGGAGCTCGAACGGCGACCCGCTCCTTGCACAGATCGGCTTTGGCCCATAGCGTGTCGCCGACTCTCATGCCCGCTACGGTAAGCCTCCAAGAGATCGCCCACGAGACCGCGCGCCGGCGCACCTTCGCGATCATCTCGCATCCCGATGCGGGGAAGACGACGCTCACGGAGAAGCTGCTGCTCTACTCCGGCCTGATCCGGACCGCTGGAATGGTCAAGAACCGCAAGGGCAAGCTCGCGACGTCGGACTGGATGGGAATGGAGCAGGAGCGCGGGATCTCGATCACCTCGTCGGCGATGCAGTTCACCTACAAGGGGCTGGTGATCAACGTGCTCGACACGCCGGGTCACCAGGATTTCAGTGAAGACACCTATCGAACGTTGACCGCGGCCGACTCGGCCATCATGGTGCTCGACGCGGGAAAGGGGGTCCAGGCGCAGACGCGCAAGCTGTTCGAGGTCTGCCGCCTACGGCGCATTCCTGTATTGACCTTCATCAACAAGCTTGACCTGCCGGGTCGCGACCCGGTCGACCTGATGGCCGAGGTCGAGCAGGCGCTCGGCATCCATGCCAGCGCGCTGGATTGGCCGATCGGCAGCGGTCGCGAGTTCGTGGGGGTCATCGACCGGCGCCGTGGGGATGCGCTGTTGTTCCACAAGACGGCGGCCGGCGGCAGCCGCAAGGCCGATCTCGAGCGCTTCGCCCTGGACGATGCCCGGCTCGCGGAGCAGGTTCCCGCCTCATTGTTGCAGAAGGCGCATGACGACCTCGAGCTGCTCGAGGTGGCCGGCAATCGCTTCGATCACGCCGCCTTCCTGCGCGGTGACGTCACACCGATCTTCTTCGGGTCGGCCATGACCAACTTCGGCGTCGAGCCCTTCTTCGATGCGTTCGTCGAGCTCGCACCGCCGCCGGGACCGCGCCTGGTCGACCTGCCGGACGGCAGCGAGACGCTCCTCGATCCGCTCTCCGCGCCGTTCAGCGGCTATGTGTTCAAGGTGCAGGCGAACATGGATCGGCGCCACCGCGACTGCCTCGCGTTCGTGCGCGTCTGCTCGGGATGTTTTGAGCCCGATCTCATGGTGCGAAACCAGCGTCTCGAGCGTCCCATCCGGCTGGCGCGACCACACGGCCTGGTTGCGCAGGCGCGCGAGGTGCTCGACGTGGCATTTCCAGGGGACGTCGTCGGGTTGATCAATCGCGACACCTTGCGCATCGGCGATACGCTCTCGGTGGAAGGTGGTTTCGAGCACAAGAAGCTCCCCTCCTTCCAGCCCGAGAACTTCGCCCGCATCTCGCCGCGCGTCTCGTCGAGTCGCAAGCGCTTCGACAAGGGGCTCGAGCAGCTGATCGCCGAGGGCACCGTGCAGCGCCTCTCGTCCGACGATGGGGACGGCCACTCTCCGTTGATCGCGGCGGTCGGCAAGCTGCAGTTCGACGTGCTGCAGTACCGCCTCCGTGACGAGTACGGCGTCGAGACGACGCTCACACCGCTGCCCTACGAGTGCAGCGCATGGCTCGAGGGGGAGCGCGCCGACTTCGTGATGCCGACGCGCTCGATCGTCGCGCGGGATGCACGGGGCCGGCTGCTCGTCCTGTTCCTCTCGGAGCTCGAGAAGCGCATGGCGGAGCGGGCGAATCCGCGTCATCGACTGCTGGATGTGGCGTGATCGGGTGTCGCGTAGCCCGGCCGCGCCGCGGCGGTCGTCAGGCCGGTTGCCGGACGCAGTGCTGGTCGAAGGCGTCCGTGAGCATGCGCGCGACGTCTTGTGGGGCGCGTCCCTCGATCATGCGCCGTTCGATCATGGTGACGACCTTGCCACCCTTCATGAGCGCGATCGCCGGTGACGAGGGCGGATAGGGTTTGAAGTAGTCGCGTGCGCGCGCGGTCGCCTCGGCATCCTGACCGGCGAAGACGGTGGTGAGCTGATCAGGGAGGTGCTTGTGCTTCAGCGCGAGTGCAATCCCGGGCCGCGCCGCGCCCCCTGCGCAGCCGCAGACCGAGTTCACGACGCACAGCAGCGTCCCGTCCTTGCGACCGAGCAGCGCGTCGACATCGGCCGCCGTCTTGAGCTCCCGAATCCCGTGCCGGGTGAGTTCCTCGCGCAGTGGCTTGACCATCGACTCGTCGTACATCGCTGTCGGCTCCGGTCGGATGCGGCCGCGTCGCTGGCGGCCGGTTGGAGGCGTCATGGTAGCGCGCGCGCCGCGGAGAGTGGTCAAGTGATTCCCCGTGGTTCGCGTTGCTACAACTCGGGGATGGCCGGGCGATCTCATCGGTGCCATGCGGTGAACCGGGGGCATGCGTAACGACCTCACGATCTACGACCGCGAGGCGCGCGACTGGTGGAACGAGCAGTCGCCGAGCTTCCGTTCGCTGCACGCGATTCACCGCCACCGTCTCGCCCGCCTGATCGCGTGGCTCGAAGCGGTCGGTGGGGCGGATGTGCTGACGCGTACGACCGTCGTCGATCTCGGCTGTGGCGGCGGCCTGTTGGCCGAACCGCTCGCCGTGCGCGGCGCCCGGGTGATCGGCTGCGACCTCGGCGGCGCGAGCCTCGCGGTGGCGCGCGACCACGCGCGCGCGAGCGGCGGCGCACGCCCACCGCTCTACGTACGGGGCGATCTGCGCGCGCCGCCAATGCGGCCCGGCTCGGCCGATCTGGTCTTGCTCGCCGATGTGCTGGAGCACGTGAGTGAGCCGGCCGCGATCGTGCAGACGGCGGCGCGGCTGCTCCGGCCAGGTGGGTTTCTCTACGTCAGTACACTCAACCGGACGTGGCGCGCGCGGTGGCTTGCGATCGTGCTCGCCGAGGGATTGCGCTTGGTGCCGCGCGGGACCCACGATTGGAGTCTCTTCATTCGTCCCGACGAGCTGACGAGCTGGGCGGCCACCGCGGGACTCGAGCGCCACCACTTGGAAGGCGAGAGTCCGGCGCTGCTGCGTTGCCTGCGCAGTTGGGCCATCCATGTGCGTCCAAGCCACAGTGTCGCGACGGCGTACTGTGCACTCTTCCGACGACTGGACGATGCGACCTTCCGAGGCGGCTGACGATGACTGATCCGGCGAGTGGCTGCTCGCGTCGCGAGTTTCTTCGAAGGGTCACGGCAAGCGGCGGCGCGCTCGTCGCCGGAGCCGCCGTTGGCTGCCGTGGGACCGCCGACGCCGGTGCAAAGGCGCCGTTTTTTCGCGCGCGCGGCGTG
>CAYRQC010000194.1:0-2540 GCA_964426265.1 uncultured Phycisphaerales bacterium
GAGAACATCAACGACTCGACCTTCCAACTGGCCGACCTCGACGATCTCGGAGTCGCGCTCGGCATCGACGTCGCGCTGGTCGAGAACCACGCCGATCGCGCGGTGGTCGAGATCACGCCGAGCGGCATCCTCCCCTTCAACCACCTGCTCTCGCTGGAGTACCGACCCGACTTGAAGAGCTTGTCGGACTCCGGCACGCCGAGCGCCACTCCGGTGATCGCGACGAGCTTCACCACCGCTCCCGACCTCGTCGGCGCGGTGCGCGACTCGCTCATCGAGGACTTCGACACCCCCGCGCGGCAAGAGGATGACATCACCCAGATCGGCCAGGGCGTCCTGCCGGCCGACTGGGACCGCGACGACTCCAACGTGCTGCAGGCGGCCTTCGAGTTCGACGGCAATGGATCGCTCGGACGCTTCGAACCGCCATCACCGGCTGCGGGCGTGACCTCGGTGGTCGTGCTCGACACGGCATCGCAGACCTTCCCGCTCCCGGACGGCTCGACCCCGGATGCACCGCCGAACAAGGTCGTGCAGGGTGGCGTGTTCCACTTCACCGACATCAACATCCCCGACGGCGTGATCATCCAACCGGTCGGCAGCAACCCGCTCGTGATCACCGCGACCGGCTCGGTCACCATCGCCGGCGACATCGTGCTCGATGGCGAGAACGGCACTCCCGAGAACTCCTACGACTCGGCGATCACCGCGATCCCGGGTGGGGCGTCCTACGCAGGCGGTGGTCGCGGAGGCGAGGCGTACCCGATCACCTTCGACTCCTCCGGCACCTTCACCTACCTGTCGCTGGTTTCACCGACGAAGGGCGAGAGGGGCTTTGGCATCGACCCGGCCGACGGCGTGATGAAACGCATCGGCGGCACCGGAGCCGAGAACGGGATCCTCGATCAGCCCGACTCGAAGGGCAAATACGCCAACAACCAGGAGTTCAAGGACCAGGACGCCAGCAACAACTGCAACGAGTTCCGTGCCGGCAACGCCAACTGCAAGATCGCGGGTGGTGGCGGCGGATCGATGTTGCGAGTCGGGCTCACGCCGGTCGACACCACCGGCGCCATCCTGAACAGCATCGCCAATATCAAACCCAACGGGCTCGGCGGCTGGCTCACCTTCGTCGACACCAGAGCCTGCCTCGCCGGAAACCCTGGCAACCACCCGTTTGCCGACAACGGCACGACCAGCGATGACTACTACGGCAAGCTCGGCCAGCTCCGACGCTTGATCGGCGGACAGGGCGGCGGTGGTGGCGGCAGCCTCACCGACAGCTACTACTGCGGCGACTGGTGCAAGGTCGACACGGACAGCGCCAACGACAAATGCTGCGACAACAATGACGCCCTTCCAGCCAACGGCCGCGCCCCATCGGTGGGCGACTCCCGCGGCGGTGGCGGCGGCGGCGGCGGCGGGGTCTTGCTCTTGGAGGCGCTCTGATCAAGCAGACTCACCTCCACCGCAATGATCGATGCCAAAGCCGGCATCGGCAACGGCGGTGAATCACTCGGCTGCTCCTATTGGGGCGGCGGCGGCGGCGGCGGATCCGGTGGATTGGTGGCGCTCCAGTCGGCGACCAGCATCCTGGTCTCGGTCGGCGCGATCATCGATGTCCGTGGCGGTGCCGGTGACAACGCCGAGGCTGACAACGACTACTACCAGTGCGACAAGAGTGGCACCATCCGCTCGATCGGCGACGGTGGTGACGCCGGCCACGGATTGATCCAATTGCAAGTCCCCAAGGGGTCGACCGCCACCGTCATCAAGCCAGGCACCACCGACACCAACGGCAGCATCCGCCCGCCCTCTTCCTGGGTCGACACCACCAACACGCTCGCGCCGGTCGAGTTCACCCCGATCAGCGTCGCCGTCTCGACCTGGTACGACTTCGGTCGCGTGATCGATCGCTCCCCGAGCAATACCAACCCCGTCTTCAGCTTCAGGGGGCTCAAGCCCGACGGCCTCGTCGAGACCGATCCGATGAACCCGGGCTATCTCCTGTCGCCCGACACTTCCGACATCGTCTGCGGCTACCTCGGCCAGATCGACCCGAACAACGGAATCACCTACAAGGTCGGCGAGGAGCCCAAGCACCAATTCATCCCGACCAACGCCACCATCCGCGTCGAGTTCCAGGGTGCCAGGGCGATCGTCGAAGGCTCCAAGGAGATCGACCCGCTGTCGGTCACTGCGTGGTCCGCCAGCCCGGCGGTCGCCAGCTCGCGGCAGTTCATCCGTTGGCGCATCACCTTCGACACGACTGCCGACAACAGCCAGCTCACCCCCGACACCCGACTCCCCATCGTCGAGCGCCTCGAGATCCACGCCGACTTCTGATTCTGGCTTCGTGGCGGGGGAGGCGAACCCCTGAGCAGAATCCACAAGTCCACCCGCTGGACACGGCGTCTTCGGATCGATAGACCTTGAAGGGTGGAGATCGCCGGAGCGACGCCCGAAGCCGAGGACATCGCATGGATCGAGCGCGAGGGGGCTCGTCCTGGTGCGACGCGTTCGGCGCTGGCGCGTCGGCT
>CAYRQC010000195.1:0-5022 GCA_964426265.1 uncultured Phycisphaerales bacterium
GATCGTGCTTGCGCATCGCCTCCTCGTGGAACTGGCCGGCACTCTTGTTGTAGAGGTGGACCATCTCCGCCTCGGGCACCAGCGTGACGTCGCGCCCGCACTCGCGCACGCGCCGCGAGAGGTCGCCGTCCTCGTAGTAGAGCGGGAAGGTCTCGTCGAATGGCCCGAGCCGCCGCGCCAGATCGGCCGGCAGCATGAAGCCGTAGCCCGCCAACACCGGCTCATCCTGCGGATGGTCGGCGCTCCAGATGCGCAGCGCGTTCTTGGTGCGGCGCAGGGCGAACGCCGCGGCGCGCCGCGGGTTGCCGCGCCGCCACGCCTCCGCGAAGTGCATCGAGAGCGTCGGCAGCTCGATGCGCGGCAGATAGAGGAAGCGATGGGCGTCGAGCCAGCCGCGCGGCCCGACCTGGCCAGCGCGCGGGTGGTCGTCGAGATGGCGCGACAACGCCTGCACGCAGCCCGGGACGATCAGCACATCGGGATTCAGGTAGAGCAGGTGGCGACCGGTCGCGTGGCGCGTCCCGAGGTTGCAACCGCCGCCGAAACCGCTGTTCACCGGCGAGCGCACCACCGTCACGCCGCGCGCCTCGAGCGGTGCGAGCCACTCGCTCTGGTCGGTCGGCGAGCAGTTCTCGACGACGATCACCTCGAGCGACGCCGGACCGCCGTCGCGCCGCGTCACCTTCTCGCGCGCGAGCCCGTCAACCACCGTCGACAGGTAGATGCCGGTGTTGTAGTTGACGATGATCGCCGAGAGGTCGGCCACGCACTCGCTCCTCGCCTGGATACTTCAGAGCGGCGACGGCGTCGGGGCGCCGCCGGGCGCCGCCAACCCCATCTCGCGCAGCTCGGCCGTGCGCTGCGCCGCGGTCGGCCACGGCAGCCGTTCGGCGGAGTAGGTGTGGTCGACGTGGATCATCCCGACGCTGCGCCGGTCCTGCTCGATCACGAAACGCGGGCTCAAGGTCTGCGAGTGGTAGACGTGGAGCGCACGCTCGTCGGTGAGGTAGGCGACCAGCGAGAACTCGGACGCGAAGATCTGCAGCCGCTGCAGCAGGATCTGCACCCGCCAACGGCCGCGCGTGTGCGGCGCCTCGAAGCCGGAGAGGTTGCTGCCCATCCCACAGACCATGTGTTGATCGAGGCTGTAGATCGCCATCCCGACCGTGACCCCCGACAGGTCGGCCGGCAGCTCGTAGTCGATCTCGACCACGAGGTCCTTCAGGAGCTGGGCGCGGGCGACGATCTCGTTCGAGTGCGGGTCGCGCAGGCGCGAGCCGAGGATCACCGGCATCGCCCCGGGCGACGGGAGGCTCACGTCGTCGTTGGCGCCGGTGCCGACCACCGCATCGCTCCCCGCCGCCGGCAGCGCGACCGACTCGCGGAGCGGCTCGGCACCCGCGACGACCCCGCCGAGCGAGCCGTGGCTCGAGTGGCGGCCGCGCTCGAAGTTGGAGTAGCTGCGCACGACATCGCGCGAGTTGCCGTCCATCTCGACCCGGCCGTCCTTGATCCAGAGCGCCCGCTCGCAGATCTCCTCGACGTGGAACATCGAGTGCGAGCAGAAGAGGATGGTCTTGCCGATGGTCTTGAAGCTCACGATCTTGTCGATGCAGCGCTTCTGGAAGTGGAGATCGCCGACCGCCAGGATCTCGTCGATGATCAGCACGTCGGGGTCGATCGCCGTGGCGACCGAAAAACCGAGCCGCATCACCATGCCCGACGAGTAGGTGCGCATCGGCTGGTCGATGAAGCTGCCGAGCTCGCTGAACTCGACGATGCCGTCGACCTTGGCCAGGATGTCGGCGCGCGAGTAGCCGTTCACGATGCCGTTCAGGATGATGTTCTGGCGGCCGGTGAAGCCGGGGAAGAAGCCGGTCCCCAGCTCGAGCAGGCTCGCCACGCGCCCGCGCAGCTCGAAGGTCCCCGCCGATTGAAGCGTGGTGCCGGAGAGGACCTTCAGCAGCGTCGATTTGCCGGCGCCGTTGCTGCCGACGATGCCGAGCGTGCTGCCGTGCTTCACGGTGAAGGAGACGCGGTCGAGGCCGCGCAGCTCGCGATGGCGCGGCTTGCGGGTGAAGTGCTCGAGGACGCGGTCGAACGGGCGGTCGTAGAGGCGATAGGCTTTCGAGATGCCGCGGGCGCGGATCGCGAAGTCGTCGTCCGGTGACGTGGCAGCCTTCGACTCCGGCACAGCCATCGGCTCACACCTCATCCGCGAACAGGCCCTTCCAGCGATGGAAGCAGCCGTGGCCGAGGATGAAGACGCCGACCGCGATCGCCGTGAAGATCGCGAGCGAGTCGTAGGGGAAGCGGGCGCCGCGTTCGTAGGCGAAACAGCCGCGATAGAGCGCCAGCAGGTGATAGAGGGGGTTCCACTTCATCGTCGTGGCGAGCCACGGCAGCTCCTTCATCGACGTCTCGATCGTCTCGAACCGATAGAAGATCGGCGTGAAGAACATCCAGATCAACGTGGCGAGCGGGATCACCTGCGCGACGTCGCGGACGAAGACGTTCACCGCCGACAGCAGCATCCCGAGCCCGGTCACGAAGACGAACTGCAGCGCGACCGCCACCGGAAACCAGGCGAGCCCCACGAGCTGCGCCGCGTTCTCCGCCAGGGTGGCGCCCGGCGCCAGCAGGATCACCGTCACATAGAGCGGGATGAAGAGCGCGAAACCGATCAGCATCTGGAAGAAGGTGACCAGCGTCGTGTAGGTCGGCAGCAGCTCGGAGGGGAAGGCGACCTTCTTGATGAGGTTGCTGTTCTCGACCACGACCGGCGTGCAGCGGTTCAGTCCTTCCACCGTGCAGATCCACGGCAGGATCCCGCTCAGCATGAAAAAGGTCGTCACCCAGCCGAGCTCGATCGGGGCAGACGCCCCGTCCGACAGCAGGTTGACCTTCAGCATCTTCGCGAAGACGAGGCTGTAGACGCCGAGCAGCATGGCGGGATGCAGCACCGGCCAGAGCTTCCCGAGCAGCGACCCCTCGTAGCGCGCCGCCAGGTCGCGCTTCACGAAGGCGCGCAGGAGATCGCCGTGCTTGGCGGCGACCGCCGGAAAGCGCAGCGCGGTGAGCAGAAACGAAGTCATCGAGATCCTGAGTCGTTATCGACCGACCGCTTCGGTGCGCTGGAATGGCACCTGATCGATCCACGGCAACCGTTCGGTCAGCGCTGCGGTGACGGCGGCCGCCGAGAGCTTCGGATCGCCGGGCACCGGAAAGAGGTCGACCGCCATCCCCTTTGCCTTCAGCGCCGTCACGAAGCCTGCGAGCGGCGCGAGAGGATAGCGCGCGTTCGACTCGCCGTGCACGAACGCCACGCGCCGACCCGCCGCCGCGGCACGCTCCCACCAATCGTCAAGCGTCGCCGGAGCGTAGCCGCCATCGAACAGGACCGCGCCACGGACCCACTGCGGGTTGCGCATCACGACGGCAAAGGCGAGGCCGGCGCCCTGGCCAGCACCGCTCACGTAGATCCGTTGCGGATCGATCGCGGCGTGAGCCCGCAGCTCCTCGAGCGCGTGCCAGACCCGCCGGGTCTCGGCGCGAAAGTGGTCGAGGAAATCGCCGTCGGTCGCGGTCCAAGCCATGCACGCTGGCCCGATGATCTGCGTGCCGCTCAGCGAGAGGAGAGCGCAGCGCTGCGCCTCGCAGAACGGCAGGTAGAGCTCGCGCGCGAACGCCTCGCGCTCGGCGCCATACGGATGCAACACGATCAGCAACGGCAGCGGCTGTTTCGCCGCCGGGTCGTCCGCTGGCAGCGCGGGCGGCAGCCAGATGAACGGCGCGGTGAGCTGCTCCCAGCCGTCGTGGATCGCCTGCTGCTGCGCGGTCGCCTTGGCGACGGCCGCCGGATACCGGGGATCTCCGCGCAGCGAGGCGAGATCGGGATCCTCCCTGAGGTTCGCGAGCCGCATCGGATGGATGCCGTAGCCCGCGGTGATGGCGCGATCGAGCTCCGCGAAAGCCGCTTCCAGGTCGCCGAGCCGCGCCTCACCACACGCGACGTTGAAGCGCAGCAGGTAGAGATCGGGGTCGGTCGCGAACTGCTCGGCGAGCGCCTGCAGCGCGGTGATCCCCTCGCGCTCCTTCCCCTGCGCGATCTTCTGCACCGCGTCGACGTAGCCCGGCCGTTCCTGGATCGTGACCACGTCCTGCACCGGCGAGCCGTTCTCTTGCGCGACGGCAGCGCTCCCCGCCAGCAGCCCGGCGGCGAGCAACAGGACGACGCGAACGCCACGCTTGATCGAGTCGCACTCCACGTTCGCTGCTCCCAGTTTCACCATTCCACGGTCTCGAGGTGGCTCGGCGCGCGTGCCGGAAAGTGGAGCTCGGCCGCGATGCGCCGCGCGAAGGTCGCCGAAGCGTCGGGCTCGCCGTGCACCACGAAGGTCTCCTTGGGCGGCTTGGGCATGCCGCGCAGCCACCGGACCAGCTCGTCGGCATCGGCATGGCCGGAGAGGCCGGGGACCTCGGCGACCTGCGCGCGCACCGGCACGTCCTCGCCGTGCATCCGCAGGAAACGGGCCCCCTCCTTGAGCGACCGCCCGCGCGTCCCGGCGGCCTGGAAGCCGGCGAGGACGACGACGTGCTGCGGCTCGGGCAACAGCCGGCGCAAGTGGTGCAGCACGCGCCCGCCGGCGAGCATGCCGCTGCTCGACAGGATCACGCGCGGTCCGACCAGCGAGTTGAGCCGCATCGACTCCTCGCGCGAGCGATGGAGATAGACGCCGTGGCCGAAGAGCGGCCGGCCGCCGCTGGCGAACGCGATCTCCTCGAGGCCGTGCTCCTCGGGATAGCGGCCATAGATCTCGGTCGCGTCGACGGCCATCGGGCTGTCGAGATGGATCGCCATCTCGGGCGCCTCGCCGGCCGTCATCGCCTGGCGCAGCAAGTAGATGATCTGCTGCGCGCGGCCGACCGCGAAGGCCGGGATCAGCACGATGCCGCGCTGCGCCACCGCCCTGTGCAGCAGCGCCGCGAGCGCCGCGAGCGCCGCGCGCGGCCCTCCCGGCG
>CAYRQC010000196.1:0-5308 GCA_964426265.1 uncultured Phycisphaerales bacterium
GCGCGCGGCGGCGAGATCGAAGCGGGGAAGCAGGCTCATGGCCGTGGCGCGCCACTCATGCCGTGAACGCGACGGCGTGGTCGTGACCATCCGCGTGCAGGCGACGAGCGATCGCGAGCGCGCCCTGCACCGGCTCGGCGCGCGGCTGCACGGCGACGACGACGCCGAGGCTCGCGAGCGTGTGTACGACCCCGCGCACCAGGCTTGGCGTCGCGTCGAGCAGGCCGCCGGCGATCGCGAGCGGCACGGCATCGCGGCCGAAGTCGAGAGCGCGCGCCACCGTCTTCACCAGCAGCGCCAGCTCCGCCGCCGCGTGGTCGAGCAGCCGCACCGCCGTCGGATCGCCCGCCGCGGCGGCGGCCGTGACGAGCGGCGCCAGCTCGGCGATCGCGGCCGGTGTGGCGAGCGGGCCCGCTTGCACTCGTTCCGCGATCGCGCGGGCGTCACTGGTGCCGAGCCGCTCGAAGAGCGCCTGCACCAACGCGTGCCTGGCGCCACGCCCATCCGCCGTGCGCGTCGCGATCGTCAGCGCCGCCTTGCCAAGCGCGAACGCGCTCCCCTCATCGCCCAGTGCATTGCCGAGCCCGCCTGCGCGCTGCGTTCGCCCGCGCGCGTCGCGCCCGAAGCAGAACGAGCCGGTGCCGGCGATCAGCGCGATGCCGACCGCATTCGAAGTCGACGCCGCCAGCACCGCCGCGGCGTCGTGGACGACCGTCACGTGCTCGGCGACCCCGCGTTCAATCAGCCGCGAGGCGGCGCGCCGCGCCCGTTCGCGATCGCCGCTCCCGGCCGCCGCCACCGCGAGTGCCGCGAGCCGAACGCGCGGCTGCTTTGCCGCGACGAACGCCGCTGCCACCGCGGCCTCGATCGTCGCGATCGACCCTTCGAAGTCGGTCGTGAGGTTGCATGGCATCCGCAGCTCGTAGAGGTGTATTTCACTCGGCGTTGCCGATCCTGACCCGATTGCGGACGTGGTTGGGGTCGCCAGTGTGGCCGCCGGCGCGAGCGCGATCCTCGTCCTGCTACCGCCGCCGTCGATCCCCGCAATCCACGCGACCGCGCGCGAACCGGCGTACCGATCCGGGGTCGGTACGCCGATGTTTTCCGCACTCCCGCGGTCCGCCCCCGATCGCGGCGGCGTGACCGCCGCCATCGCTGCCGCCGCAATCGCGGCGCTCACCGACCCGCCGTGTTGCGCCAGCAGCTCGCTGGCGCGCGCCTCGTCGACCCCGCCGATCTCCGCGACGATGGCCGCACCGCGCCGCGCGAGCTTCTCGTTGGTCGCCCGCATTGCGACCATCTGGTTGCCGCGCACCCGCCCGAGGCGCACCATCACGCCCGTGCTGAGCATGTTCAGCACGAGCTTCGTCGCCGTTCCCGCCTTGAGTCGCGTCGAGCCAGTCACGACCTCGGGACCGGTCACCGGCGCGATCGCAATCTCGACCGCGCGCGCGAGCAGCGTGTCGGGATTGCAGGTCAGCCCGATCGTCAGCGCGCCGAGTGCTCGGGCGTGGTCGATGCCCGCAAGCACATAGGGCGTCCGTCCGCTCGCCGAGATGCCGACCAGCGCGTCCTGGCGGCCGAGCTGCAACCGTGTCAGCTCGTCGACCGCCAGCTCTCCGCGATCCTCGGCTCCCTCTTCAGCGTTCGTCAGCGCCGCCACACCGCCCGCGATCAGTCCGACCACGCGCTCGGCGGGAATCCCGAACGTCGGCGGGCACTCCGACGCGTCGAGCACGCCGAGCCGTCCCGACGTCCCGGCGCCCAGGTAGAGGAGCCGCCCACCGCCGCGCATCCGCTCCGCGATCGCGTCGATCGCCCGCGCGATGGCGTCGAGCTCGCCGCGCACCGCCGGCGCGACGCGCGCGTCCTCGTCATTCATCAGCTCGACCAGCGCGCGGGTCGGCAGCTCGTCGAGGCGGGCGGAGGCGGGGTTCGCGCGCTCGGTGATGGGGCGCTCGCTCATGGCGACAGATAAAACCGGCGGCGCCGGCGGAGCAAAGAGCGAAAACCGGAACCAGCGGAACCAGGGGGAGCGGTGGGGAAGCTCGCGGTCGTCGATCTGCTCCTTTTGGTGGCGACCATCGCGATCGCCGCCGGCGCCGGGCTCTGGCTCGGGCGCCGGGCGACCAGCGCGCGCGGCTTCCTGGTCGGCGAACGCGACGTGCCGTGGCCGGCCGTGTTGCTTTCGATCGTCGCGACCGAGACCAGCAGCGTCACCTTCCTGTCGGTGCCGGGAGTCGCCTTCACGCGCGATCTGCGCTTCCTGCAGCTTCCGCTCGGCTACCTGTTGGGCCGGATCGTCGTCGCGCGCTGGCTGCTCCCCGCCTACTTCGAGAGTGACGCTCTCACCTCCTACGAGGTGCTCGGCCGCCGTTTCGGGAGCGGCGTGAAGCACGCAAGCTCGCTGCTCTTCCTGGTCACGCGCACTCTCGCCGATGGCATGCGGCTCTACCTCACCGCGGTGCCACTGCAGATGCTCACCGGTTGGTCGCTCGGCGCATCGATCGCGGTGATGGCGAGCGTCACCGTCCTCTACAGCTGGTGGGGCGGCGTGCGTGCCGTGGTCTGGACCGATGTCGTGCAGTTCTTCATCTACGTCGCGGGCGGAGTGCTGGCACTCTGCGTCGCGCTGCACGACGTGCCGGGTGGTGCGAGTGGCGCGTGGGAGCTGGCGCGCTCGGCGGGCAAGCTGCGCGTCTTCGACTTCACGCTCTTCGAGGCGGACGGCTCGCTGGCGATCGGCCGCACCGATCTCTTCTGGGCCGGGTTGCTCGGTGGCGGTTTCCTGACGGTCGCGACGCACGGCACCGATCAGCTCATGGTGCAGCGCTATCTCTGCGCGCGCGGCCCGCGCGAGGCGGGGAAGGCGTTGATCGCGAGCGGCGTCGTGGTGCTGTTGCAGTTCGCGCTCTTCCTGGCCGTGGGGCTCGCGCTCTTCGCGTGGTTCCACGCGCGGCCGGCCGGCGATCCGGCGGCCGACTCACCGATGCGCGGCGACGACGTCTTCCGCACCTTCATCGTGCAGCGTCTCACGCAGATTCCTGGTGCGGTCGGGCTGGTGCTCGGCGCCGTCTTCGCGGTTTCGATGTCGACGCTCTCGAGCTCGCTGAACGCGTCGGCCGGCGCGGTCGTGAACGATTGGTTGAAGCCGTTGTTGCGTCGTCCACTCGCGGATGGCGGTGAGCTTGCCGGCAGCAGCGCGTTGCGAGCGAGCCGCCTCGCGACGGTGGCGTTCGCCGTGATCCAGGCGACGGTGGCACTCGCCGGCAGCCGGGAACGAAGTGTCGTCGACGTCGTGCTGTCGATCGCGAGCTTCACGACCGGGCTCACGCTCGGGCTCTTCCTGCTGGCGCGGGTGCTGCCGCGAGCGGGAGGGGATTCGACGAATCAACCGAGTCAGGCGAACGATGCAGCAACGCGAATGGCGCGGATGCAAGGCCGAGCCGCGCTGGCGGCATTTCTCGTCATGCTGGCAGTCATGACCTGGGTCTGGCGCGGGACGCGAGTTGCTTGGCCGTGGTACTCGTTGATCGGATCGCTCGGCACGCTCGGAGTTGGATTGGCGCTGGTTTGGTGGATGCGCGTGATGAAGCGAGGAGATGCACGATGAGCGCGGGCAGGCAGCCATGGGTGACGAGCTGCGTGGGCGCGCTCGCGTTGGCGCAGTTGGTAGCTCCAACCAGCGCACAGGAGGCAACTTCAGCCGGCGCTCACGAGACAACGCCGGGGTCCACCGAAGAGGCGATCCCGCCGGCGCGGTTGGCCGAGCTCGCGAAGCGTTGCAGCGAGCTTCTGCCGGTCGCCGAAAACTGGGAAGCCGCAGCGGCCGCGGCCCGCGCGCAGCAGAAGCTGATTCTCGCGATCGTGCAGCTCTACCCGGGTCTCGCGCTCGACGCCGACCTCGCGCTGCGGCCGTTCCTCGAGCCGGATCTTCTCGATCTCGTGCGGCGGCGATTCATCACGTTGCGCGTGACGGACGCCGCGCAGGTGCCGTTCGCGGCGCCCGATTCCTACCGGATCGGACCACACGGTTTCGGTGCGTCGGCGCTCGTCGTCACTGCCGATGGCAAGGTGGTCGCCGACACCTTCACCGCGGGCGGTGGCGATTGGCTCGACGCTTTCCTGATCGACGTGCTCGCGCGCCACGCCACCGATCCACCGCCGTCGAGCGCCGCATTGATCGACGCCGCCGAGCTGATTCGTCGCGGCGATCTCGAGGCCGCGATGGCGATCGCGAAGGCCGATCCGTCGCCGCGCGCGCGGCTGCTCGAGGCGCGCGTCCTGCGCCGTTGGAGGCACGAGGCGGAGGCGCTGCCGCTGCTCGATGGAATCGATGCTGGCGACGCGCGCGACCCGTTCGGGAACGAGATCGCGTTCGAGCGGGCGGCAGTCTTCGCCGGCCTCGGCCGAGCCGACGAGGCGCGCAAGCTCTACGAGCGACTGCTCGACACCGATGATGCCCACGTCGCCGAGGTGCTGAACAGTCTCGGCTTCCTCGCCTGGTGCCGTCAGGACTACGTCGCGGCGCGCCACCACCTCACCGAGCTCGTGCGCCGCTTCCCCGAGAGCCATGGCGCTTGGCTCGCCGCGCGGGAACTCCTCGACCCGGCGTTCGAGACGGGTGTCGACGTGGCGACCACGCGGACTGACGAGGTGCTCTTCATCGCGAACCGGCTCGCGCCGGCGGCGCCGGCAACACGCGAGCAGGCGGGCGACGTGGAGCGTGGAGCGATCGTGCGGCTGCTCGCTGATCAGCAGGTGGATGGTTCGTGGGTCTGCGGTACCGACCTCGCCACCAGCAGCACTCGCGTTCCCGATGCGCTGAAGATCGCGGTGAGCGCGATCGCGGCGCGCGCGCTGCTGCCGGAGCGGGGAACGCCGGAGGTCGCGGCGGCGTTGCGGCGCGCGCTCGACTGGCTGCTGGTGATGCAGCACGACGCCCATGTCGCGGAGGTCCAGCCTTCGATGATGCAGTATTGGCCGTGGGCGCACGCCTATCTGCTCTCGTTCTTTGCCGAGGCGCAGGCGTGTGGCTGGGTCACCGCCGAGGAGCTTGGCGAGGCGCCCGCCGAGGAGGTGGCAGAGCTCGCTGGAGTACAGCAGGGCGACGGCGGCTGGACCTACTTCCTGGCGACCGATCCGGCGAAGGTCGACGAGCCGCTTCCGGTGTCGATCAGCTTCACGACCGCCGCGGTGGTGGCCGCGCTCGAGCGGGCGCGAACCGTCGGCGTCGCAGTGGCCGAGCCGCTGCTTGCGCGCGCCTACGACGTGCTCGAGAAGATGAGCACGACCGGCTCGTTCCTCT
>CAYRQC010000197.1:0-20144 GCA_964426265.1 uncultured Phycisphaerales bacterium
CGATCCGTCGGCTGAGACCGCGAGCAATGGCGCGTCGGAGAGGTCGGGAGCGAGCACGCGCTCCTCGCCGTCGGCGCGCGCGAAGAGGCGGAGCGGCGAGGCGGCAGCGGGCGGCGGGCGGGCGAGCGGCTCGACGGTGACGCACTCTCCAACGCGGGCACTGCCTCGCTCAGTGCTTCGCTCAACACCTCGTTCGCCAGCACGCTCGCCGTAGACACACTCGATCGGTGTCAGCCACGGAACGGCGGTGAGCGCATCCACTGACTCGCGGCTGATCCAGTCGAGCTGCGCGTCGTCGACGATGCGGAAGAGTGGATAGGCAAAGGTCTCGACCACGTGAAACGGCGGGCGCAGTGCGCTCGCCAAACCGAACTGCAGCGAGCGGGTCACCGAGCGCCCGTTGCGCGCGCTCTTCACCGGCACCTCGCGCACGAGCAGGCGACGCGCACCGGTGCGCTCCGCGTAGTCGGCGACGGCGTTCGGGATCTCGCGCCCCCAACGCTGCGCCAGCTCGTGTAGCTCGCGGATCGGGCGTCCAATGAAGATCAGGATCGCCATCACGGGAGCCGCGAGCACCAGGCTGCCGACGCCACGCCGCCCCGTCGCCCGTCCGAGCAACCAACCACCCGCCAGCATCGCGGCCAGCGCCGCGGGATAGCTCTTGTAGGCGAGGACCAGCTCGTCGGGCGGCGCACCGGGCGGAATCACGAAGAGGTCGGCGGCGTACCCCTGCAGCCCCACCACCAACACCAGCAGCGCGAGCCCCTGTCGCAGCGGCTTGCGGAGCGTGTCGTGGCGGGTCCTGACCGCGATGACGATCGCGACGCCGGCCACCGCGACGACCAGCAGATCGAGCCACCACGCGGTTCCGCCAAGCTCGGCAAAGCGCGGCACGCAGAGCCGCCACACCGCAGCGGCCACGCGACCCGGAAAGGCGAGCAGGAGGGCGATCTGCTCGTGGAGGCCCGTCGGAATCGCATAGCTGTCGAACGGTTTTCCGATCAGCCACAGACGCAACCCGAGAACCAGCGGCACCAACAGCAACAGTGTCCACGGAACTCGCCGCCGCTCAGACGGTGGCAGCAACCACGCCACCAGACAGAGCAGGAGCGGCAGCAGGAGCGCCGCGTCGTAGGAGAACATCGAGAGCATCGCCGCGAGCGCGACCGAGAGCAGCCGCCCCTCGCCATCCCGCCAACGCCCGAGCGCCGCGAGCGCCACCAGACCAAAGATCGCCGCCAGCAACACAGGCAGGCCGCCGTCGAGGTAGGTGATCACGGCGTACGCGTAGGGATGGGCCACCGCGAGCAGCCCCCCCGCCAACGCGGCGCCGGCACTCAAGCCGAGCAGTCGCCGCAGCACCGCCACGACCGCCCCCGACGCGAGCGCGTGCAGCATGACCAGCAGGCAGCGGATCGCCACCGGATGCGGCCCGATCGTCCGCACCACGAGCCACGCAGCCGTGTCGCCGAGCGGTCGCCAGAACGCGAAGAGCTGCATGTCGAGGTGCGGCCGCGTCCAGATCTCCCGCAGCCCGATCCGGGAGAAGAGGTCGAAGTCGAGGTAGTCCTCGCTGCGGAAGCCGCCGGAGAGGTCGGGCGCCAGCGCGAAGGCGACGGCGAGCAGGACCGTCAGCATGAGGAGCCGGCTCTTCGCATTCACGCGGCCTACAATAGTCGCGCCCCGATCCGCGGGCCCCGACTCTCCCGAAGGCGCGCTCCTCCATGGCTGCCCGTCCGCGCTCCAACCACGACCGACCCGATCACTCCCGAAAGGGCGACCGGAACCACGAGAGCGGCGAGGACGACGACGCGCGCGGCTGGCACGAGGCGATGGCGACGTCGGCCGACGGCTCGAAGAGCTCCCAGGTCGTCGGGCTCGACTGCCGCTCGATGAACCTCTACCGCTTCCTGCGCGTCCGCTTTCCCGAACAGCCGCACGGCACGCTGCGCAAGTGGCTCTCCGAGAACAAGGTGACCGTGAACGGCGAGCCGAGCGCCGACTCGCAGCCGCTCCGCTTCGGTGACGTGGTCGAGATCGACGCCGATGTCGAGTCGGCGAACCGCACGAAGCCGGTCGGCAAGATCGCGACGCTCTACAGCGACGCCGCGATGATCGCCGTCGACAAGCCGTCCGGCATCGCCACCGCGGCCGAGCGCAACAGCAAGAACCCCGACGTCTTGTCGTTGCTGAAGCGCGAGCACCGCGACGCCAGCGTGAAGCTCGTCCACCGCATCGACAAGCACGCGAGCGGGGTGGTCGTCTTCGCGCTCGGACGCGACGCGAAGCGGGCGCTGCACGAGGAGTTCGCGGCGCGACGGGTGGTCAAGGACTACCTCGCGATCGTGTCGGGCCACGTCGACGACGCGCCGCAGATGATCGCCGCGCGCCTCGCGCCACGGTTGGGACGCGTGCAGAAGATGGTCGTCACGCCCAACCGCGGGAAACCGGCGGTGACCCTGGTGCGTGGGCTGCTGCGATTCCGCGGCTACACGCTGGTCCACGCCCGACCGCTCACTGGACGCACCCACCAGATCCGCGCCCATCTCCAACATCTCGGCCACTCACTGGTCGGGGACACCGTGTATGGCGGCGAGGAACAACTGCTGCTGTCGGCGTTGAAGTACGGCTACCGGCGCGGGCGTGGCGAGGCGGAGCGGCCGCTGCTCGCGCGGCTCGCGCTGCACGCCCACGCGATCCGGCTCACCAGCCCCGCCACCGGCAGCGCCGTCTCGTGTCGCTCGCCGCTACCCAAGGATCTGCGCTCGGTGATCAAGCAGTTGCAGAAGAGCGCGGCGCTGCGCCTGGTCCCGAACCTGGAAAGCTGGCTGTTGGCGCCGCTTGGACCGGTTCGCGCCGCGCTCGAGGCCCCGCTCGAGGGCGACGACCCGTTCGCGGCGGTCATGGGCGAGGCGTCGGCCTGGCTCGAGGCGGCGAAGCGGCGAGGCAGCGCGCCGCCGCCAGCTGCGAGTTGACCGCCCGCGGGCGCGGCCTAGACTGCTCGCCCCTCGAACTCGGGAATCCCACGCATGAAGATCCGCAACTCCAAGCTGAAGCGCGCCAAGATGACCGGCTTCCGCTACCGCATGAAGACCAGAGGCGGTCGCGCCGTGCTCCGCCGCCATCGCAAGATCGGCCGCCAGCTCACTCCGAAGGGGTGATCTCCCCCCGCGTGAGCTCCCAGAGCTTCGCGTACTTCAAGAAGACGTAGAACGCGCCGATCGTCGCCAGCAGGAAGCCGCGCCCTCCATCGAGGAAGCCGCGCCGCAACACGTACATCCGCAGGAAGCGCCCGGCGGGTCGCATCAGCAGATCGCTCCAGCTGAAACGCCGGCCGCGCGCCGCCAGCCCGCGCGCCATCGTCGTGGTGTAGCGATTCACCTTGTCGAGATGGTGCTCGAGGTTGCGGTAGGCGTAGTGGTGACACGCGCCGGCGAGCCGCAGGACGCGCCCACGCACTTCGACACGATCGTGCGGGTCGTCGCCGGTCCAGCCACCGAGACGGCGATCGAAGAGGCGCAGGCGCCACTCGGGCCACCAGCCGGAGTGGAGGATGAAGCGTCCGGCGTAGCAGGTCTTGCGCGCCAGCTCGAAGCCGGCGACGGTGGGGTCGCCGCTCGCCAGTGCCGCCTGGATCGACGCGGCCAGCTCGGGTGAGAGCTCCTCGTCGGCGTCGAGGCAGAGCACCCAGTCGTTGCGAGCGAGCTCGATCGCGCGTGCCTTCTGCGCGACGTGGCCGCGGAACGGCTCGACGAACGTCCGCGCTCCCGCCGACTTGGCCAGCTCGACGGTGCGATCGGTCGAGCCGGAGTCGAGCACGACCATGTCGGACGCGAACGCCACTGAGCGCAGGCAGCGCGGCAGGCTCCGCTCCTCGTCGCGCGTGATCACGCAGAGGCTGAAGGGGCGGAGCGGGCGGACCGGTGGGTTCGGCTCAGGCATGGGCGGACCATCTTCGCGGCGCTCCACTCCATCGGCAAACGGGCGATGATGGATACCCGTGCGAGTGACCGCCGGAGTGCGCCGACTCGCCGCGTCGGATTGGAGCCGCCATGCCCGCCTCGGCCTGGGCCGCACTCGCGATCTTCGTGGCGACCTACGCGTTGATGTCGATGCGGCGCGTGCCGCTCCTCAATCTCGATCGGCCGCTGGTGGCGCTCGCCGGCGCGGTGCTGATGGTGGTGGTCGGTGCGCTGCCGATCGAGGAGGCGTACCGCGCCATCAACCTCGACACGATCGTATTGCTGCTCGGGATGATGATCTTGATCGCCTACCTGCGGCTCGCGCGCTTCTTCGATGCGGTCGCCACCGCGATCCTGCGCCTCGCGAAGACACCGCGCCAACTGCTGGTCGGACTGGTCTTCGTCGCCGGGCTGCTCTCGGCGCTCTTCGTCAACGACACGATCTGCCTGCTCTTCACGCCGATCCTGCTGGCGTCGACGCGCGCCGCCGGGCTGCCACCGGTGCCGTACCTGCTCGCGCTCTGTACCGCCGCCAACGTCGGCAGCGTCGCCACGTTGACCGGCAATCCGCAGAACATGCTGGTCGGCATCTTCAGCGGCATCTCGTACGCGCGCTTCCTCGCGGTCGAGCTGCCGATCGCGGCGGTCTCGCTCGCCCTGGTCGCGGCGCTGCTGCTGTGGATCTACCGGCGCGAGCTGCCGGCGGACTACCCGCGCTCGGCACCGGTGACGCGGCGCGTCCATCGCGTGCTCGTACTGCGCGTGTTGGCCGTCGTGGCGCTGGTGCTCGCGGGGTTCCTGCTGCCGGTGGAGTCGCTGATTCCCGGACTTGGAGCGGGGCGCAAGCTGCCGTTGATCGCCCTCGCCGGCGCGGTGGTGGTGGCGCTGGTCGGTCGCTACCCACCGGCGCGCGCCCTGAAGCACGTCGACTTCGGGCTGCTCGTCTTCTTCAGCGGGCTCTTCGTCGTGGTCGCCGGAGTGGCACGCGCCGGGTTGCTCGAGCGGCTGCACACCGCGCTCGCTCCCCACTTCGGGAGCACGACGGGCCAGCAAGTGGCGGTCTTTTCCGGGCTCACGGTGGTTGGCAGCAACCTGGTCTCGAATGTCCCGTTCGTGCTGCTTGCGCGCGACTGGATCGCCGGCTTCGCCCACCCGACGCTGATGTGGTGCGTGCTGGCGACGGCGTCGACTTTCGCCGGCAACCTGACGATCGTCGGCTCGGTGGCAAACCTGATCGTCCTCGAGCAATCGCGCGACGCCGCACCGATCGGCTTCTTCACCTACCTGCGCGCCGGGCTGCCGATCACGCTGGTCACGACGACCGTTGCAGTCGCGCTGCTCACCGCGTTGGCGCGCTTCACCTCACTCGGGTGAGTTCCGACGTACCGATCCGCGTGACCGCTCACTTCTTCTTCGACCGCTCGAGGAACTCTGTCATCCGGCGGACTTTCTCGTCCGACTCGAAGAGGACGGCCTGCGCCATCGCCTCGCCGATGTAGCCGGCGCCGGGGCGGTTGCTGCCGTCGAGGCGGAAGAGGAGCTTGGCGAAGCGCACCGCGAGCCGGTCCTGCTTCACGATGTCGTCAGCGAGCTTGCGGGCCGCCGCGAAGACCTCGGCGTCCGGCACGACCTGGTTCACGAGCCCGATCCGCAGCGCCTCGGCGGCGTCGATGATCCGCCCGGTGAAGACCAGCTCACGCGCCTTGGCGGCGCCGACGACGCGCGGCAGGCGGTAGGTCGCGCCGGCGCCCGGCACGATGCCGAGCGACACCTCCGGCTGGCCGAACTTCGCGCTCTCGCCGCCGACTCGCAGGTCGCACGCCAGCGCCAGCTCGCTGCCGCCGCCGAGACAGAAGCCGCGGATCGCGGCGATCGTCGGGTAGGGCGTCTCCTCGAGCCGCTGGAAGAGACGCGAGTTGATCGAGAGCAACGCCTCGCGACGCCGGCGGTCGCGCAACTGCGCGATGTCGGCGCCGGCGGCGAACGCCTTCTCGCCCGCCCCCATCACGATCAGGGCGCCGACCCCCTCGTCCTCAGCCAGCGTGTCGAGCACGCGATGGAGCGCGTCGATCATCGCCTGGTCGAGCGCGTTGCGCCGCTCCGGCCGGTTCAGTGTCACCAGCGCGATCGCGCCGTCACGCTCGAGCTTGACGATCGGCTCGCCAGCGGGCGGTCCATCGGATTGCTTCCCTTTCACGTCATGCTCCAAGACTGCTGCCTGATCGTCACGCACTGGTGCCTGCATGCCCGACGCCGACACCTGCGACCATCGCAGTCGCAGCTCACCGATTCTCCAGCACGATCTTGCCGCTCACGCGCCGCTCCTCCAGCAGGCGGTGACCTTCGCCGACCTGGTCGATCGGCAGCACGCGATCGACCACCGGCCGCAGGCTGCCGCGCTCGAAGTGATCGAGCACGGTGTGCAGCTCGCCGAGGCTCCCCATCGTCGAGCCGAGGATCGAGAGCCCCTTGAAGAAGATGAGCCGGATGTCGGTCTCGAGTTTCGGTCCGCTCGTCCCGCCGCAGGTGACCAGCCGGCCCCCCTTCGTGAGGCAACGCAAGCTCCGGTCGAGCGTCTCCTGACCGACATGGTCGATCACCACGTCGACGCCGCGCTTGCCGGTGATCCGCCGCACCTCGTCGGCGAAGTCGCGCTCGCCGTAGTCGATCGTTTCGGAGGCGCCGAGCTCCCGCGCCCGCGCGAGCTTCTCGCCACCGCGCGCCGTCACCAAGATGCGCGCGCCAATCAAACGGGCGATCTGGATCGCCGCCACCGAGACGCCGGAGCCGGCCGCGTGGATGAGGATCGTCTCGTGCGGTTGGAGGCGCGCCCGGTCGACCACCATGTGCCAGGCGGTGAGAAAGGTGAGACCGATGCTCGCGGCTTCAGGAAACGAGAGTGCCGAAGGCTTGCGCAAGAGATTGCGCGCGGGAGCGACCAGGAGGTCGGCGCAGGCGCCGTCGCGGCTCTCGCCGAAGATGCCGTAGCTGCGGCAGAGCTGGTCGGCGCCGGAGGCGCAGCGTGCACAGCTGCCACACCCGAACCCCGGTGCGAGCAGCACCGCGTCACCGAGCCGCAGCGTCGTCACACCAGGCCCTACCTGGTCGACCACACCGGCCGCATCGCAGCCCGGGACCAGGGGAAGTGGATAGCGGACGCCAGCGATGCCGCGCCGCACCCAGGTGTCCAGGTGATTGAGCCCGATCGCCTTCACCGCGATGCGCGCCTCGCCGGGCCCCGCCACCGGCTCGGTCCGCTCCTCGTGCAGCAACCGATCGACTCCGCCGTGCTCTCGGATCACCACACAGCGCATGCCGTCCTCCGATGAAACGATGGAGCATAGTTAGAGTCGCCGCGCGTGGAACCCTCCCCCATCGACGAGCGCTTCAGCCGCCAGGTGCGATTCGCGCCATTCGGTGGCGACGGCCAACAACGGCTGACCGCCGCGACGGCGACGGTCGTCGGCCTCGGCGGGCTCGGCAGCTGGATCGCCGACCACTTGACGCGCGCCGGCATCGGGACGTTGCGGCTGGTCGATCGCGACATCGTCGAGTCGAGCAACCTGCCGCGTCAAGGCCTCTACGGCGCCGCCGACGCACTCGCCGGTCGACCGAAAGCCGAGGCGGCCGCCGAGCGGCTGGCGGCGATCGGCGGCCCGACGCAGCTCGTGCCGCTCGTCCGCGAGCTGTCGCGTCGCACCGCCGACGAGCTGCTGCAAGGGAGCACCATCGTCCTCGACGGGCTCGACCACTTCGCGGGCCGCTTCCTGCTGAACGACTGGTGCCGCCGCGCCCGCGTGCCGTGGGTCTATGGCGGTGCGGTCGGCGGATCGGGCAGCGTGCTGCTGATCACGGGCGTAGACGGCCCGTGCCTGCGTTGCCTCTTCCCGGATGCTGCCGGTGCCGTCGGCGGCGAGACGTGCGACACGGTCGGAGTGCTCTCTCCGTTGCCCGCGTTGATCGCCGCGCTCCAGTCGAGCGAAGCGCTGCGCTGGCTCGCCGGTGACCGCGCGCCCGCCCGTCTCTGGCACTTGGAGCCGTGGGAGGGGCGCGCCCTCGCATTGCGGCCGGGCGACTCCCGAGCCGACTGCCCGGTCTGTGCGCGCAAGAGCTGGCCTGCGCTCGACGCCACGTGCGACGACGACGAGACGAAGCTCTGCGGCCGCGACACGGTGCAGGTCACCCCCGACCACGACATCCGCCTCGAGCTCGCGACCTTCGAGGAGCGGTGGCGCGGCCTTGGCGACGTCGCCCGGTCGCGGTTCCTCGTGCGTCTGCACAGCGATGGGCTGGTGCTCTCGCTGTTCAGCGATGGGCGCGCGCTGATCCAGGGAACGAGCTCACTCGAGCGAGCGCGCACCCACTACGAGCGGCTGGTCGGTCGCTGAGACAACGCCGCCGCGGCGGGGACACGACGGCACTCGCTGAAATGAGACTCCCCGAGCGCGACCACAGCCGCACTCGGGGAGCCGTCGTTGTCGATCAGTTCCGGCGACAACCGGTCAAGCACGCCCTCATTTCACGTCCGCGTGGAAGATCTGGATGAAGCCGGTGAGCGGCCCACCACTGATTGCCGTGGTGGCGACCTGGTGTCCGGGAGCATCAACGCTCGTCGTGGCGTCGAAGTCGTAGTTCGACGTGCCGTTGATCGAGAAGTAATAGAACTCGGAAGTGGTCGGGTTGTCGGCCACCTGTGCGGCATTGCCGATTGCCACAATCACTGCCGGCGGCGCCGCACCCGTCGGATCGCTGCTGATCGCGGCACGCACGAACTGGATGGCACCCAGCGTGGTCGCTGACGTGAAGGTGAACGTCGTCGTGGGGTCGATCAGCGAGTCACGGAAGTAGTAGAGGAGATCCTGGTACATCAGGTTCGACGTCGGGGTTGCGCCCGTGGAGCCGGTGATGGCCGTGCCCAGGCACCAACTCCACGCGCAGCCGAGCGAGACCGGGCTTCCGGTCAGCGACTCGACGCTGGTGATCGTGCTGCCGGTGTCGGCGGTCAACTGGATGGCGACGGTCGGATAGTTGGCGTCGAACACGAAGACCTGCCCGATCAGCGGCGCTGTCGTCACGTTCGGCGTCGAGAAGTAACAGAGCGACGGGAAGCTGCCGCCGGCGAATGAGAGGTGCCAGAAGTAGTTCTCGCCATAGAGCGGTGTCACCGGCGACATCACGGTGTTGAACGGCTTGGTCGCCTCGGCGGCCTGCGGCACAGCGGCGATGTCCTTGCCGGTGACGTTGAACTCCTTCAGCGTCATCAGGTCGACCCCGTGCAGGTTGGTCTGCGCGTCGCCGTTGATGCCGCGCGCGAAGTACAGGTAGCGGCCGTTCGGCGACGTGAAGATGCCCTCCGGGTTCACCGTGCCGAGCGTCGTCAGTGCCGCGCCGGTGAGTCCGGGACGCGAGATGTTCGTCAGCTTCAGCGTCGACTGGTTCCAGTGGAAGAGATCCATGCCGCGAGCGGAGGGGCTCGTGGTTTCATCGCCGTAGAAGAAGATCACGCTGTTGTTGTCGACGAAGTAGACGTCGATCCCGTCGTCGAGGGAGTTGGTCACCATCTTGCTGTCGATGCGCGTGTTGAGCGTGACCGGGGCGTCGAAGAGCGCCTGGCCCGCCTCGGAACCGTCGGTCTTGCAGATGTAGAGCTCGTCATCCTCGCCTGCGGTCGTGCCATTCTCCTTGCTCAGCAACGCGAAGAAGGCGAGGCGGCTGCCGTCGGGGCTGATGGACGCCCCACCGTTGAGGCCGGAGTAGCCATCGCCCGCGACCGCCATCTTCGGCTGGGTCGTGAAGGGCGTGGTGGGCCCGTAGAGGCCGAACTTCGTGATGTTGAGCGCGAGCGTCGGGTTCGCCTCCTTCACGGCGTACCAGTCCCCGCGCTGGATGAAGTCGGGAAGGATTCCGGAAGCGGCGGTGAAGGTGTCGCCCGCGAGGAAGCAGACCGTGTCACCGCCGCCGTTGGGCACCAAGAACGAGCGATCGGCGATGGAGTCGACGACGGCATTCAGCGTCATGGTGGTGTAGTTCGGGTTGATCGGGATCGACACATTCTTCGCCACCGGCGACGTCTTCGGGTTGGTCTGGCGGATGTCGACCGAGAACAACGTCTGGTCGTTGCGGGTGTCACCGCCGGACGTACCACTGTCGGCGTTGCTCCCCGTATCGCGCGCAAACCAGAGGAAGTTGTCGGTGAAGGCCGCAGCGCGCGTCGATGAGGCGGCGCCGATGTTCTGCGTACCGGTCGGCGTCACATCCACGGTCGCGACGTCGGTTCCACCCGAGTTCTTGTAGGGCAGCGACTGGTCGGTGGCGAACAGGAAGAGCTGCGGAAAAACCGTCGCGCTGCTGTCGTCGAAGACCGCCGCCGCGCGGGTCCCGTCGGGGCTCACGATCACGACCGACTTCCAGCCGTTGTTGCTCGGGGTCGTCACGTCGGTCTTGCGCGTACCCGGGATCTCGAAGAAGTCGAGCTTCGGAGTGTTGGTGTCGTTCGGGTTGACGCCCTGGTTGACCACCATGAAGTAGCCCTGCGACGTGGTGACGTCGTAGCAGCGCAGCAGCTTGCGCGGCGGCAGGTCGTCACCGTTGCCGTGGATGCCGTCGCGGCCGTCGGTGGCGGGGAGCTGGATCGACGCGTACTCGTGGTTCTCGTTGTTGAGCGCCGGGGTCGAGTCGACCGCGGTGTGCGCCCATCGGACCTCGCGCGCCTTGTCCGGATCGTTGCTGCTGCCGGTGACCTTCGAACGGGTGGTCCATTCCGCAATGGTCGCGATGGCGATGCCATCCGGCCGCATGTTCGTGAAGGTGCCGCCGGTCGCCACGTTGGACGCCACGGCGTAGGTCGCCGCTTTCGGGTCGCCACCGGTGAACTTGGTCACCCCGAACTCGACCGCATTCGCGCTCGTCGTGCTGCGTGAGATCAGCATCCTCGAGGCCGTCACCGAGGTCTTGAAAGTGACCTGGATGCCGTTGCTGAAGTCGGTCGAAGTACCGGAGCTCTCCAAGACGGCCGCCTGCACGAAGATGACCGTGTTGTTGGCGATCGTCGAAGCGACGTTCATCGTGATCGTCGCCTTGCCGGTCGCGTCGAGCTTGATCCGCGGGTTGCCGGTGCGGCTCGGGGTGATGGCGACTCCATAGTCGGCCACGACGATGCTGGTGTCCACGCCGGTGAAGAACGGGTAGGGGTTCTTCGGGCCAGCGGCCACGGCGAGGAACCAGCCGCTCGGGTTGGCGCTCTTCGCATTGGCTCCGAAGAGGCCGTAGGGCCGGTTCGCCAGCGTCGAGTTCGAGATCTCGATGGTCATCGTCGAGCCGATCGCGACGTCCACCGTGGCCGAGTTCGTGGCCGACGTCGCACCATTGATCTTGAGCGTGGTGAATTGACCGTACGCCGTGCCGCCGCCGAACCAAACCACGGCGACCATCGCCGCCACTGCGCGCAGGACCTTCAAGGGGCTCTCCTCGAGATTCGTTCGAGCTGCCATCGGACGCTCGGTTGTCGGACGATGCGCACAGGCCGCCGCTTGCACGTTGCGGGAACGGCACCTGGCTTCGAAAACCGCGGGAGGATAGCAATCACCTCCTCACTGGGTCACGGGGCAACTCGTCGGAGGCATCGCCGGCCACGTGCCGGGCAGCCGCCGGAGAGTGATCCGTGCTCCAGCGCAGTCCCTCCGGCCTCTGCAATCAGTGCGCCAACCTCGCAAGGAGAGCAGCGCCAGTCACCGCTCGCTGACGATCGGCGCCCCCCACTGGAGGCGCTCGCGGATCGTGCGGAAGCGCGTGCGGCTCACCACCGTCGCTGCGACCAGGTCCTGTGCCGCGTCCGCCACCTCGATCACGGTCCCCTCGCCGACGGCGATCGTCTGCTGGCCGTCGATCGTGAGCGCCGTGCCGTGGCGCGCCTTCAGGACCGCCAGCTCGACCCGCCGATTCGATCGCAGCACGAGCGGCCGGTAGGTCAGCGACTGGGAGTTGACCGGGGTCACCAGCAGGCAGCGATCGGTGCGGTCGATGATCGGCCCGCCCGCAGCCAGGGAGTGGGCGGTCGACCCGACCGGGGTCGCCACGATCATCCCGTCGCCGCGGAACCGGGTGACCGCCTCGCCGTCGATCCGCAGGTCCACCTCGACCAACCGGGCCACCGTCGCCGCGGTGACGACCACCTCGTTCAGCGCGATCCCGACCTCGCGCGCCCGGCCATTCGGGTCGACGATTCGGCAGCGCAGCCGTAGCCACGACTCGACCGCTCCGTGGCCGGCGACCAGCCGGTCGAGCCCCGCCTCCCAATCGCCGGGCTCCAGCTCCGCCAGGTAGCCGAACGTGCCAAGCCGCACACCGACGAGCGGCATCGTCGAGCTGCCGAGCGCGCGCGCCGCCCGCAAGAAGGTGCCATCGCCACCGAGCACGATCCCGAGGTCGGCCGACGGCAGCTTGCGCTTCGCTCCGGCAAAGTTGACCCGGTGCGTGGCGACCCCGCGCCTGCCGAGCCAGTCGGCAATGCGGACCGCCTCGGCACGAGCCCGCGGCTCGCGGCCGTCAACCAGCAGAAGTGCCGAAACAGGCGGTTTCACGGGTGAATCCGAGGACGGCGTCGTGGATGCCGGCGGCCGTCAAGCCAAGGTCGTGGAGGAGCTCCGGACGCGCGCCGTGCTCGATGAACCGATCGGGGATCCCGAGGCAGCGGACGCGGGCGTGGGTCCCGTCGAGACGCGCGGCCAGCTCGAGCAGCGCCGAGCCGAAGCCGCCGTTCAAGGCCGCCTCCTCGACGGTCACCACCAGCCGATGATGATCGAAGAGGCGCGTGAAGAGCGGCTCGTCGAGCGGCCGCGCGAAGCGGGCGTTGACGACGCTGCACGAGTGGCCCTCGGCCTGTAGCAGCGCGGCCGCCTCGAGCGCCGTCTCGCTCATCGGACCGTAGCCGACAAGCGCAATCTCCTGCCCCTCTTGCAGGAGCTCCGCGCGACCGAGCTCGATCGGCTCGAGGGCGCGTCCGGGCGGCGCGGTCTGTGCCTTGGGGTAGCGGAGCGCGATCGGACCGTCGTGCTGCAACGCGAAGCGGAGCATCGCCTCGAGCTCGGCGCCATCGCGCGGCGCCATCAGCACGATGCCGGGGATCGCGCGCAAGAAGGCGATGTCGAACAGCCCGTGGTGGGTCGCGCCGTCGTCGCCGGCGAGGCCGCCATGCGACATGGAGAGCACGACCGGATTGCGCTGGAGCGCGACCTCCTGGAAGACCTGGTCGTAGCCGCGCTGCATGAAGGTCGAGTAGATCGCGCAGACCGGCCGCCGGCCGCCGATGGTGAGGCCCGAAGCGAAGGCGATCGCGTGCTGCTCGGCGATGCCGACGTTGAAGAAGCGGTCGGGGAAGCGCTCCGAGAAGAGGCGCAACCCCGTCCCGTCGGGCATCCCGGCGGTGATCGCGCAGATTCGCGGGTCGCGTGCCGCCTCCGCCAGGATCGTGTCGGCGAAGACGCGGGCGAACTCGACCTTCGCGGGCGACTTCTTCACCGCTGTCGCGGGCGCCGCGGCAACCCTCTCGACCGTCACCTTGTCGATGATCGTGACCTTGTCGACCTTGCAGGCCGCGTCGACTTCGAGGACCAGCGCGTCGCCCGGCTTGGCGCCGTGGAGCGCGAGCGGATCCTGCTCGCAGCCCGCGACCCCCTTGCCCTTCACCGTGATCACGTGCAGCAGCTTCATCCCCGGTTGCCCGCGCATCGCCGCGAGGACATCGAGCATCCCGTCGAGGTCGTGACCGTCGAAGATCCCGAAGTAGCGGAACCCCAGCGCGTCGAGCACCTTGCCCGGCGCGATCACGTGGCGCAGGTGCTCGGCGAAGTCGTGGACCGACTTCTCGACCTTCTCGCCGATCCGCGGGATGCGGGCGACCAGCTCCTCGATCCGCTCGACGGCGTGACGCGCACCGGTGTAGAGCTTCGACAGGCGCACTTTCGAGAGCACGCGCGACAACGCGCCGACGGTGCGGCCGATCGACTGCTCGTTGTCGTTCAAGATGATCAACAGGTCGCGATCGAGGTGGCCCGCGCTGTTCAGCGCCTCGAGCGACATCCCCGACACGACGCTCGCGTCACCGACCACCGCGACCGTCCTGCGTCCCGCTCCCGCGAGCGCGTCGCCGAGGCATGCGCCGAGCGCCATCGACACCGCGGTGCCGGCGTGGCCGCTCGTCATCAGGTCGAACTCCGACTCATCCTTGTTCGGAAAGCCGGAGATGCCACCCTTCTGGCGCAGCGTGTGAAAGCGGTCGAAGCGGCCGGTGAGAAGCTTGTGCGGGTAGCACTGGTGGCCGGTGTCGAGGAAGAGGCGGTCGTGCGGGAAGTCGTAGGTGCGGTGGAGCGCGACTGTCAGCTCGACCACCCCCATCGACGAGCCGAGGTGGCCGCCGTTCTTGGTCACCGTCGCGAGGATCTTGCGGCGGATCTCGGTGCACAGCTCCGCGAGCTGCTCGCGCGGAACGCGCTTCAGGTCGGCGGGCGTGTGGAGCTGCTCGAGGATCATCAGGAGGGTCCTACGCGAGCCGTTCTTTCAGTCCCGACACGAGCTGCTCGAGCGCTCGATGCTGCGGAAAGAGCCGCGCCTCGGCCAGCGCGCGCTCGGTGAGCTCGGCGGCGCGCGCTTGCGCCGCCGCCACTCCGAGCGCGGCAGGATAGGTGAGCTTTCCGCGCGCGTCATCCTTGCCGACCGGCTTGCCGGTCTGCCGCGGGTCGCCGCTCTTGCCGAGCAGGTCGTCCACGACCTGGAACGCGAGCCCGAGTGCCTCTCCATAGCGCGCCGCCGCGGCGATGAGGTCGACCGACGCAGCGGCCGAGAGGGCACCGAGCGTCCCCGCCGCGCGGAACATCGCGGCCGTCTTGCGGAGGTGGATCCAGCGCACCCGTTCTTCGGTGGGCGTCTGCCCCTCGCCGAGGAGATCGGCGGCCTGGCCGTTCACCATGCCGGCGACACCCGCGGCGGTGGCGAGCTCGGCGATCGCAGCCGCCGCGACGGCCGGTGGCGCGCCGCGCGCAAGCACCTCGAAGGCGCGGGTCAGGAGCGCATCGCCTGCCAGGATCGCGATCCCGTCCCCGAAGACCTTGTGACAGGTCGGGCGGCCGCGCCGCAGGTCGTCGTCGTCCATCGCCGGAAGGTCGTCGTGGACAAGCGAGTAGCAGTGCACGAGCTCGAGCGCGACCGCCGCCGGCAACGCCGCCGCGAGCGGGCCGCCACACGCCTCGGCGACCAGCAGCGCAACCAGCGGTCGCAGCCGCTTGCCGCCACCGAAGACCGCGTAGTCACACGCCTGCGCCAGTTGCGGGACCAGCTCCTCACCGACCGGCAGCAGCCACTCGCGCAACGCGGCCTCGACGTGCGTGCGCAGCTCGCCGAGCCGCTGCGCAAGATCGCCCGCGGCATCGGCCGCCCTCGCGGCCTCTGACCTCACGTTGTTCGACGGCGTCGCCAATCAGCGCGCGACCTCGACGACCTTGCGCTCGCGGATCAGCGTCACCTTGATCTCGCCGGGGTAGGTGAGCTCGTCCTCGATCTTCTTCGCAATGCTGCGCGCGGTGAGCAAAGCCTGGTTGTCGTCCATCTTGTCGGCGTCGACCAGGACGCGCAGCTCGCGGCCCGCTTGCACGGCGTAGGCCGATTGGACGCCAGGAAAAGAGACTGCCGTCGCTTCCAGCTTCTCGAGGCGCTCGACGTACTGCTCCATCGAGTCGCGGCGCGCGCCAGGGCGACCGGCCGAGATGGCGTCGCCGACTTGCGTCAGCACGGCGTAGGGTGACTCGTAGGGCATGTCCTCGTGGTGGGCGCCGATCGCGTTCCAGATCAGGCGCGGCTCGTCGAACCGCTTCGCCTGGTCGGCGCCGAGCACCGCGTGGCTGCCGTCCAGCTCGTGGGTGAGCGCCTTGCCGATGTCGTGCATGAGGCCGCACCGCTTCGCGGTCAGGCAATCGAGCCGTAGCTCCCCCGCGATCGAGCTCAAGATGTGCGCGATCTCGATCGAGTGCTCGAGCACGTTCTGGCCGTACGACGTGCGGTACTTGAGGCGCCCGATCAGGAACTGGATCTGCGGATGGACCTTCTGCAGGCCGAGGTCGCTGCACGCCTTCTTCCCGGTCTGCCGGATGTCCTCGTCGATCTCCTTCTTCTCGGTCTCGATCAGCTCCTCGATGCGCCCCGGGTGGATGCGGCCGTCACCGATCAGCTTCACCAGCGCGCGCCGCGCCGTCTCGCGGCGGACCGCGTCGAAGCAGGAGATCACGATCACGCCTGGCGTGTCATCGACGATCACGTCGACGCCGGTCGCCTTCTCGATCGCGCGGATGTTGCGGCCCTCGCGGCCGATGATCCGCCCCTTCATGTCGTCGCTCGGGATCTCGAGCACGGAGACGACGCTGTCGGAGACGTAGCGCACCGCGCAGCGCTGGATCGCGGTGGCGACGATCCGCTGCGCGATCTCATCGGAGCGGTCCTTGCGCTCCTCCTCTTTCTTGACGAGGAACTTCGCGAGGTCGCCTTCGCACTCCTCCTCGAAGCGCTTCATGACGATGTCGCGCGCTTCCTGGGCCGTGAGCTGCGCGAGCTCGAGCATCTTCTGCTGCTGCTCGGCGATCTTGGTCTTGAGCTGCTCGTCCTTCTGCTTCACCTCGACGAGCTGCTGGTCGAGCTTCTTCTGCTCGACCTCGATCTCCTCCTCGCGAACCGTGACCTTCTGCTTCTGCTGCTGCGTCTCGACGTCGCGACGGGTGAGCTTGCGCTCCACTTCGAGCACCTTCTCGCGGTGCTCCTTCTCTTCGGCGGCCAGCTCGGCTTCGAGGCGCTGGCGCTTCTCGCGCAGCTCGGTCTCGATGCGGCCCCGCGCCGCGCTCGCCGCCTGCTCCGCCTGGTTGCGGATCTGGTTGGCCGCGTTCTCGGCCTCCGCGCGCAACCGGCGTGCGTGCTCCTCGGCGCGAGCGATCAAGTCGGCGGTGGCCGCTGCGGTCGCCGCGGTCGCGGCGCTCGGTGCCACGTTCGGCGCGGCGGTCGACGGCGCGGTTCGCACCGCGGCTTGCGCCACGTTGGGTGGTGCGGCTGACGTCGCGGCGGATCGCGGCGGCGGTGGATCGACCACCGGCAGCGTCGTGCCCGCCTTCTTGCGACCCAACACGAACCAAGCGACGGCGGCCCCTACGGCCACTCCGCCGAGGATGACGATCCAATCCACGTCGGTCCCTCCCGACCGTGCGCACGGCGCCGCGCGCCACGCGTTCTGCTGTCGTTTCGCACACCACGACCTGCGCGGAACCGATCCGTCGAAGACCGCACGACGACGACCGACCTACTCCGATCGAACCTCCCCTTCGAGCATCGATCTACGGGAGCCGCTCGTCACGCAACGACCACTCGCCGCCGAAGAACTCTGGCCGCGAGATCAATTTCTGCGCAGGTCACAAGCCTCGTTCGTCGAGCGATCGAGGCGTCGCAACTATAGGCAGCAAAAGGAATTGGACCAAGAGACCACTCGCCGCCTCACGATCCGACGATCACCTTGACCGAGGGCACCCCCTTCCAGCGCTCGGGAGTGAGATCGCGCAGCGGCACCCGCAGGTGCCCGTGGTAGAGCGGTCGCTTCTGCCCTTTTTCAACCATCTCGCCGCCCTCGCAGCAGAGCTCACCGCGGCGCTGGCCAGGCGTGATCTCGAACCACGCTTCGTCCGCGACGACCGACTGCGTCGCCGCCCCGCTCTCGTCAAAGGCGAGATCGATCACCACCTTCTTGAACCGTTCGTCCTCGAGCTTCTCGAGCGCACGGAACCGCAACGTGATCCCGGTCTCCAGCCCGAGCACCCGGTTGACGCGGGCCAGGACGGTTGCCTGATCGAGCGGCGCCGCAGCCGTCTCGCCGCCGACTCCGATTCCGAAGATCGATTGCAGGAGCGCGGGGAGCAGCTCCACCGGCAGGATGCCGGGGATCTCGATGGTGGTCGCGGCGCCTTCGTACGCCACCTCGACTCCATCTTCGAGCCCATGGGCACCGGTGAGGGTGAAGGCCGCGACGCCGGTGACCGGATCGCGCGCGAGCTGCAAGCGGTCCGCCGAGAGCGACCCGACCGCCGTCCCCTTCACGCCGCGCTCGGCGAGCACCACCGCGGCGAGCGCCCGCTCGGCGGGCCGCGCCTCAGCCGACAGGAGAGACCAGCGCTCGAGGCCGGCGTCGCGGAGCAGTTGGTTGAACGCCACGATCACCGCTTCGGCGTCGGGAGCAGGAGCGGTGGCCGGCGCGTCCGCGTCGCCCTCCCCCAAGTCGGAACCAGTGGTTGAATCGAAACCCGCGGGGTCCACTGGCTCGAGGTCGGCGGCACGGGTTATCGCCGATGACCGCGGGGTCGCGGGCAGCCGCAGCGATTCGGGCAGCAGCGCAGCGTGCTCGATCGCGCGCGCCATCGCATCGTTCCCGGACGCCTCACGACGACGCGCGGCCGCCCCGATCTCGTCGACCGGCTTGCCCGCGAGTGCACCCGCCGACGCGGAAGCGGGTCGCGCCGCGGTGCTCGGCGCCGGCTCCGGGTGATCACCGCCCGCCGCGGGCTGCGCGAGCGCGAAGACCGACGCCAGCGTGCGCTGCTGCGCCTCGAGGCCGGCGATCGCCCGCTCGAAGGAGGCGAGGCGGGTGTCGAGAGCCGACAGATCGACGGTCGCGGCCGCCGTCCCGGCGGGCGCGGCTCCCGCGGGAACGACCTGCGGTTCGACCCGTCGTTGCAGGAAGAGCCAGGAGCAGAGTGCGCCGGCGATCACCCCACCGACGGCTCCCGCCAGCAACACCATGGCCGCTGCCTGGCCACTCTCATTTCGCCGAGTCGTCGTGCGCTCCATCCCTGCCCTCCGTCATGGTCGTGCCCGTCCGCGCCGTCGACGTGGGGGCCGCCACCGGCACGAGCGCGCGCTCGAACGCCTCGCGGCTCGGCTTCGAGCGAAACTCATCGAAGCGAACCGCCGAGGCGAGCCCGCGCGCCAGTGCCACCACGTTCGTCGTTGTCGCCACCCGAGCCGCGGTGCAGGAGGCGAGGCTGACTTCGCTCGGCATCACCGCGAGCAACCGAACGGCGGCGCCCGCTGCCAAGTGAACCCCCTCCCGTCCCAGCAGCGATCCAAGCAGCGCCGTCGCCCACTCCGCGTGCACGTCGGCGAGGAGCTTGGAGGGTGGCAGCGAGTCGATTCTTCCCGACGGCGTCTCGAGCGTCACCTGCGCACCGCCCGCGGCGATCTCGAACGGCTCGCTCTCCCCCGGAAACTGGAAGAGGTGGAGGGCGAGGCACGAGCGCGGCGCGCCACCACCGGTCTGCTGCTGAACGTGCTGGCGCAGGAAGGCGTCGCGACCCGGGGAGGCGTGATAGGGCGAGACAACCATCAGCAGCGACGGCGACGGCCAAGCATAGAAGAGGGGAAGGTCGCCTTCGGTGCGCGCCTCCACCTGCTTCTCGTGGGTCGTGAACCGCTCCTCGGGATCAGCGCAGCCCGAGAGCCACCACGGCAGCAGCAACCACAGCAACGGAGAGAGGCCCACTCCACGGGGCCGGACACGCAGCTCCGCGGCATCGTCGTGCGCCGGCTCGGGCAGGATCTCGCCCCCCACCGGATGGAGCTCGGCCTCGCCGTCGCGCCGCGCGCGCCGTTGGCAGAGCCAGAGCGTCAGCGGATAGCTGATGACCGCCAACAGCGCCGCCACCGGCAGCGACCCGAGAACGAGCGGATAGCCGATCGACGCGGCGAGGTGGATCACGCGATCCCAGTAGCCGGGCCATTGCGTCGAGATCGCCTCCCAGTGATGCCAGAAATCACCGCGGCTGCCGATCGCATCGAGCCCGACCATCCAGGCGCCGACGCGGTACTCGCCGTAGTAGATCGGCGGCACGGTGATCGGGTTGGTGAGCCAGGACATGGCAACGGCGAGTGGCTGGTTCACGCCAAACACGGTTGCCGTCAGGAAGGCGATCGGCATCTGGATGCCGACCGTCGGCGTGAACGCGATGAAGACGCCGAGCGCCACTCCGCCCGCCTTCGAGCGCGGAGTGTCCTGGACGAACAGGAGCGGGCGAACGAACCGCTCGAAGACCAGTTGCTTCAGACTCAGTTGCCACCGCCGGCCGCCGGCGCCGCGTCGGGCCACTTCTTGCCCTTGTTGTCGTTGTA
>CAYRQC010000198.1:0-6257 GCA_964426265.1 uncultured Phycisphaerales bacterium
GACGATGCTGGTGAACGGCTCCGACGTGAAGCGCGAGCCGTTCGGCCGCGACGGCCTGATGGACGTCGCAAACCGCGAAGTACTGCGCGTCTTCATGAAATGCCTCGACCTGAAGAACAAGGACGCACTCAAGCAGCTCGAAGGCGAGTGGCACCACTACGTCAAGGAATCGCTGACCGCGGTCACCGCGCGCGGCTTGGAGAAGGCGGGACTCAAAGTCGTCACGATGAATCCGCCCCGTCCGATCAAGGCGAAGAACCTCCTGCAGAAGGCGATCGACGCCGGCTCGATGAACCCCGAGGTCTACGACAAGCTCGCCGGCCTGCTCGCCCGGGAGGACCAGGACTTCGAGAAGGCGATCCCGCTCTGGCGCAAGGCGATCGAGCTCGAGCCATTGACGGCGAAGTACTACTCGAACTTGGGACACGCGCTCACCAAGAAGGGCAGCGCGGACGAGGGCAAACGGCTGGTCGGGCTCGCCAAGGAGCTCGATCCCGACGACCCGTGGCTTGATCTCGACCTGCGGGGATTCTGAGCGCCACCGCGGTTCGGCGAGCAAGGACGTCCGATGCCCACGCCCGAGTCACGTCGTCGTCTGGCCCGTCGCGAGCCGGACGAGGAAGAAGAGCCGGTGCCGGTCGCGCGCGGTCACCGGTCGCGCCACCAGCGGCGGCCGCCGGCATCAGCGACGCCGATGGTGGCGCTCGTGATCGGTGGTGGCGTCGTCGTGCTGGGGCTCGTGCTCTTCCTTGCCCTGCGAGGCCGCAAGGGCGCCGCCGTCGAGCCGCCGCCGATCGTCGCGGCCGCGAAGCCAGTCGTCGCGGGCGTTCCAGTCACTCCTCCGACACCGGCGGTCACTGCACCACCCCCGGCGCCGCCGGCGCCACCGCCGACACCGCAGGCCGTGTTGAAGAAGCTCGCCGCGGCGACGACCGCCGCCGAGGCCGCGGCACTGGCGCGCGCCGCGAAGCAGCGCGGCGAAGCGAAGCTGGCCGAGCAGTGCTGGACGCGGGTCCATGAGCTCGATCCCGACGACGCCGATGCACGCAAGGAGCTCGAGGTGCGGCCGTTCGATCCGGCCGACCTGACCGGGTTCGACGAGCTCCGGCGCTCCTCGCGACGCATCCACCTGAAGCCGTTCTTCGACGCCACGCACCACGACATGACGCGTGCCGAACGGGAGGCGTTGCGGCAGCGGTGGGACGCCGCACGACCGGCGATCGAGGCGCGCACCGCCGACCCGCGCACCGCACCCTACTACAAGGCGGTCGACGAGCTGCGTCTCGCGCTTCAGGAGACGAAGTTCTTCGACCAGCTCGAGTATGAGATGGTCGAGAGCCGGCCGCCCTACGCGCTCTTCATCGAGGTGACGGGCACGCCGGAGGAGCGCCAGAAACGGCGCGACGATGCCGAGAAGAGCTACACGCCGTTCCTCGAGGCGTACGACCAGAAGATCCGCTCCTACCTGATCCCGCTCGCACCCAAGCCGCCCGAGCACGACCCGCTGTTCCCGGTCTTCGTATTCCGCAATGTCGACCGCTATCACGACTATCACCTCGCCGATCACGCGGTCGCGGCCCCGCCTTGGTTGCGCGCCCACTACGAGCCCGGGAAGAAGCAGTGCTTCACCTGGTCGCCGGTGTTCAAGCTCGGCCTGGGGGCATTCGAGGAGGGGGTGAGCGTCCTGCTGCACGAACTCACCCATGCGTGGGTCGATCAGTTGGCCTCGCGCGATGGCGGCGAGACGCGCAGCCTCGACCATCTCGAGTCGCATTGGTTCAGCGAAGGCATCGCCGAGTACATGTCGTGCCAGTTCATGCAGTTCGGGGAGGTGCAGTTCCAGCCTTGGCGTTCGCAGCGGATCGGCGGATCGTTTCGCCCGCCGGGCTGGCGCATCCCGGTGAAGGAGGCGCTCTCGATCCCGTTGCATGGTCTCAATGCGAGGGCGGAGTCGATCGTCGACAAGCTCGCGGCCGAGAAGCGGGAGGCGGCGATCGGGACGATCTCGGTCGGCTTCTACGCCGACATGAGCAACTTCATCCTCTGGTTGAACGCACGGCCGGGGGCGAATCGCTCGGCAGAGTTCGAGGCCTACGCTCGCGAGGAGCTCGCGGGCCGCGGCGGGCTCGACACCTTCCGGCGCTGTGTGCCCAAGCTCCTCGATGAGGTGACCGACCTCGACGCCACCATCGACGACTTCGTCCGACGCATCGCCGGCGGCAAGATCAACCCTTACAAGGAGTTCTAGGTGGCTCGACGCACGCGACGTTCCACGGTGGTTGCCACCGATTCCGGCACTGCCGCCACCTCCAACGACGCGTCCAACGGCGCTCTCGATCCTCCCGGTACCGTCCCCGCCACGGGCGAACGCGCGACCGCAGAGGTGGGCGCTGCGAAGCCGTGGAAACGGCTGGTCGTCGGCCGCGCGCGCCAACATCGGCTCGACATCCAGCTCGCCAACTGCAGCATCACCGACGTCGAAGCGCGGGCCTATGTCCTCGGCTTGTTCCGCGAGGTGGCGCCGACCGGAGCCGCGGGAGTGATCGACCGCTGCCTCGAAGGCGCGGTGACCGAGTTCACGCGTCGTCGCATGTTCTCCGGCGGCATCGGCGAGGTCTTCATCATGCCGGCCAACCGCCGCCACCTGCGCGCCGACATGGTGCTCTTCGCCGGCCTGGGCTTCTTCGACCAGTTCAACGACGACGTCCAGCAGACCACCGCCGAGAGCGTGATCCGGACCTTCATCAAGACGCGGGTCGAGGATTTCGCCACCGTGCTGGTCGGTGCGGCTTCGGGCCTCGGTCCCGCCCAACTGCTCTGCAACCTGCTGCAGGGCTACGTGCGTGGCAAGCTCGATGCCGACGTCGACCACCACTTCCGGCGCATCGTGATCTGTGAGCTCGACCGCACGCGCTACGAGGAGATCCGTGCCGAGCTCTACCGCCTCGCCAGCACCTCGCTGTTCGAGGAGATCGAGGTGATGCTGACGGAGCTCCCGCCGCCGACGGAGCTCGACGCCGCGGCGCAACCGGCACGCCTCCCGGCGCGTGCGGCGGACGGGGCGACCCGCGATCCTGCCTACCTGTTGGTGCGCCGCGAACGCGCCGACCGCGGTGCCAGCGAGTTTCGCACGTCGGTCCTGACCGTCGACGCCAAGGCCGCGGTGATCAGCGCGGTGGAGTCGGTCGACGACCAGCAGCTCGATGCACTCCTGGAGAAGCTGCGACTCGCCGTCGATCAGAACCGTTTCGGCTTGGGTGAGGTGCAGGGTCTCGGCGACGCCGTCGGGAAGCTGCTGCTGGGCGACGCGGTCGCCAGCGTGTTGCCGAAGCTCCGGGATCGCCACCTCATCGTCGTGCACGACGGCCCGTCGTCGCGCATCCCGTGGGAGTCGCTGCGAATCGGCTCATGGGTGCCGGCGCTCGAGAGCGGCATGAGCCGCCGCTACATGGCGGAGAACCTGTCGGTCGCGAAGTACCTCGACCAGCGTCCGCTTGGGAGCGTGCTCGAAGTGTTGCTGGTCGTCGATCCCACCAGTGATCTCAAGGGTGCGCGCGACGAGGGGGAGCGGATCGCCAGCGTCTTGGAGAAGGCGCGCGCCATCCACGTCACGCGGCTCTTCCAGGGCGAGGCGAAGCGGGCGGCCGTGTTGAAGCATCTGCGCTCCGGCAAGTACGACCTCGTGCACTACGCCGGCCACGCCTTCTTCGACGCCGAAGTTCCGGGTCGATCGGGCCTCTCCTGCACGGACGAGCCGCTGACCGGCATCGACCTCGCGAACCTCGGAAGTCTGCCGCGTCTGGTCTTCTTCAACGCTTGCGAGTCGGGTCGCGTGCGCCGCCGCGGCGCTCCGAAGAAGCAGTCGCCGGCGGAGCTCCGCAAGGAGCGGCTGGCACCGGCCGAAGCATTCCTGCGCGGTGGGATCGCCAACTTCATCGGCACCTATTGGCCGGTCGGCGACCGCGGCGCCGAGGACTTCTCGACGACCTTCTACGAGCTCGCGGCGGCCGGCCAGTCGCTCGGCAAGGCGGTTCTCGAGGCACGCAAGGTTGTGCGCAACCAGAGCCGGTCCGCCGATTGGGCGGACTACATCCACTTCGGGGACTACGCGTCGACGCTGCGCTGATGAGTCGGTCGGAACGCGTCCTCCTTGCGAGCGTCGGACTGCTGATGGCGCTGCTCGCGCTCGCGTCGGACGGCGTCTACCACGACGACGATCTCACGCACGTCCTCTTCGCCCGCGATGCCTGGCATGCGCCGCGCCTCTTCCTCGACGCGTGGGGGCGGCCGGGGTTCACGCTCCCGTATGCGCTGGTGGCCTGGATCGGCTCGCCGGAGACGGGGTTTGCGGCGTGCCGGCTGCTCTCGGTCGTCGTCACGCTTGCGGCCGCCGGCTTCACGTTGGCGACGGCAAGGCAGCTCGGATTGCGACGACCGGTGGTCGCGGCGGTGGCGCTCTTCGCGATGCCGCTCTACCTCCGCCTCAGCTACACGACCCTCACCGAGACGATCGCGTCGTTCTATCTCGCGCTCGGGACGTGGCTGCTGATTCGAGGACGCCATCGCACGGCCGCTGCGGTGCTCGCGCTGCTCCCGCTTGCGCGTCACGAGGCGATCGTGCTGTTGCTCCTGGTCGGCGTGCTCCTCCTGCGCGAGCGCCGGGTGGTGGCGGCGCTCCTGCTCGGCTGGGCGCTGGTCGCCTGGAACGTCATCGACTTCGTGGCCTTCGACACCTGGCCGGCGGCCGTCTATCTCGCCGATCGCCAAGCGGACGCCGGCAAGTACGGCTGCGGCAGCCCGACCTTCTTCCTACTGCGCTGGCTGCAGGCGTGCGGCCTCGGAGGCGTCGTGTTGACGGTGGTGGGCGCGGTCGCCGTGTGGCGGCGTGGGGACCTGGTGAGGACACTGGTGCCGCTCGGCGCGCTCGGCTTCGTCGCGCTCGAGACCGCGTTGTATGTCTGGAACACTCACGCGAGCGGCGGCTACGCCCGTTTCCTCCTGCCGGTGGCGCCGTGGATGGCAATCGCCGCGGCGGCGGGTCTGGAGCGCGTAGCTGCGGTGCGCCAGCGTCCGGAGATCCGCCGTCTCGCACTCGTGGCGTTGCCGGTGGTCGCGCTCTGCGCGCTCGCGTACGTGGTCGATTTCCGGCGCGTGCACGATCTCTCCGCGAAGGTCTACCTGCCGGAAGAGCTTGCGCAGATGGATCTGCGGCTCGCCGCTGCAGCGGGGGCGTTGGGTGTGCTCAGTGTGCTGCTCGCGATCGTGGCGTGGCGGGGGAGCCGCCGACTGGCAACGGCACTTTTCGTGGCGGTGGTGGCCGTCCAGGTCGGACACCTCGTCATCACCGTGCGACCGCACCGCATCACGCCGCATGAGGAGGCGATCGGCGATGCGGTTCGCGCCGTACGCACGCGGCTCGGCCCCGACGTGATGCTCTACGGCTGGTCGATCTGGGCGAGCTGGTTCGACCGCCTGCTGTCACCGCACGATCACTATTGCGAGCTGCAGGGTGACGCACCGCCCGATTGGAGCAGTGCGCCACGCGGCGCCGCGTTCCTGTGGGATAGCGATGCCGCCCTCCCGCTCAGCCGCGCCCGCGTGCCAGGCGACGCGATCTTCGCGGAGTTTCCACCCCACGTGGTCGTGCTTACGAGGGACGCTCACCAGCTCCCGTGCGGCGACCTCCCGCGAGTCAGCGGCGTCGAGCTGCAGCCCTTGGTGGCGCAGGTCCGGCGACTGCTCGAGGCGCTCGACGCGATCGGTCAGCCGCTGCTCACGGCGTCGGAACGGGCGCGGCTCGACGCGGTCGCCGGCGCGAGCGATGCGGCCGCCGCGCTGACGGCGATCCAGGAGCTGCTCGATCCCCACTGCCTCTTTGGCGTGACGATCAACCCGGAGAGCCGGGTCAAGGTGGCGATCGGACCGGCCGAACCGGCGCTGGTGGAGCAGGGCTGGCGCGCGTTTCTGGTCAAGGTCGCCAACGAGGCGGGGATCACGGCACAGCTCGAGCTGACCAGCCCGAACGCGCAGGAGGTCTACCGGCGGGAGGAGGGCGCGGAGCCGGCGGTGAAGCTCACGGCGGCCGACGTGCGCGATCGCTGGCTGGATGCGGAGCTGCTCGACCAGCCGCCGATGCGGCGCGAGCTCTCGGGCCTCGCGCTCGAGTACCGGATCGTCCAGCTCTTCAGCCGCGACGCCGGCGCGCGCGAGGCGACGATCCGGTTCCACGTCGGCCCGGCCACGGCCGATCTCGGCTT